>NZ_LFVY01000039.1 GCF_001050155.1 Nitratireductor soli | reverse complement strand
GATGGCGAAGCCCGGAAGGTCGACGATCGCCAGGACCTCCGGGGCCATCGCCTTGCGCCCCTTCAGCCCTGTGCCTTCCGCGCTCGCCGTGTTCTGGATCCCGTCCTCCACACCCTGCGCATGGCCGATGTCCGTCGCGCTCAGCGTGTAGGTCGCCGTGAATGCCTGGCTCTCGCCGGGGGCGAGATCGGCGCTGGCCGGCGTAAAGCCCGACAGGCTGCCGGTTCCCGCATGTCCGTCGAAGCGCGGGCCGGGATCGGCCGGCTTCACGTCGCTCGCCGGCACATTGCCGTCATTCGTCACCGTGAAGGTGTAGAGGATCGTGTCGCCGGGTTCCGCCTGTTGCCCGGGCGTCCCCTGGAACGCTCCCGACTTCTCCAGCGCCAGGGACAGATTCTGCGGCAGCAGCNTTCCGTGTCCACATTCGCCGCATCGTCCGGGTCGTCGGAGATGTCCGTCACCGGATCGCCATTCGGCGCCGATGCCGCCACCAGCGCCGTCGCGTCGATGCGCCCATCCTCGATGTCGGCCGCCGTCAGCGGATAGCTTGCCGAGAACGTCCCCGTGTCCTCCGCCCCCGGCGCAAGGCTCGACAGCGTCCCGCCCGACACGGGAACCGCCGCATTGGCACGCAGGCCCGCCGGCACGACGATGTCCACCCCCGTCACGTCGAGGCCGGCGATCGTGATCCCCGTCAGCGTCACATTGCCCGTGTTGCGCACCTTGAACGCATAGGTCACAAGATCGCCCGGGGATGGATAGCCATCGCCATCCGGATCCGTCAGCGTGTCCACCAGCTCGAGCTCGATCGCCGGATTGGCGGCGAACGGGATTACCGTCGCGTCGCCCGGCACGCCGTCGGCCGGCCGCGACAGCGCCGTCACGTCCTCGCCCTTCGGGTCCTTGCCTGTCGCCTCCGCCACGTTCTCGAACGAGCCCGCGTCGATGTCTGCCTGCGTGATCGTGTAGATGCCCGTCGCGCTCGTGTCGCTTGCCCCCGGCGCCAGCGGCCCGGCGATCGGACTGCCCGACACCGTCGCCTTCGAATCCGTCACGACAATGTTGGTCAGGCTCACATTGCCCGTGTTGGTCACCGTGAACACATAGTCCACCGTCTCGCCCGCATCGGCGAAGCCGTTGGCGTTGGCATCGTTCAGCGTCGCCTCCTTCACCAGGTCCATCTCGCCCTTTCCGGCCACCGGGAAGCTGGTCGGGTCGCCGGGATCGCCCCCTGGCGGACGCGACTGTCTTGGCACATCATCGCCCTTCGGATCCTTGGCGCTCGCGCTGGCCACATTGTCGACATTGCCGCTGTCGATGTCGGCCTGGCTCACCGTGTAGACGCCCGTCACGCTCGTGGAATCCACATCCCCCGGCGCCAGCGGCCCGGGGAGCGGGCTGCCCGACACCGTCGCCTTCGAATCCGTCACCACGATGTTGGTCAGGCTCACATTGCCCGTGTTCTCCACCGTGAACGTGTAGTTGATGACCTCCCCCGCATCGACGAAGCCATTGTCGTTGGCGTCGTTGTGCGTCGCCTCCTTCACGAAGTCGTAGTCGCCTTCCTGGGTGAGCGGCGTCGCGGTCGGGTCTCCCGGATTGCCGCCCGGCGGGCTTGAATCCGCCGTCAAATCGTCGCCCTTCGGGTCCTTTGCCGTCGATGTCGCGTGATTGTCGACATTGCCCGCGTCGATGTCGGCCTGGGTGATCGTGTAGGT
>NZ_LFVY01000038.1 GCF_001050155.1 Nitratireductor soli | reverse complement strand
TTCCTGGGGCTGGGGACATTGTCCGCCAGCGCGCAAACCATACCGCCGACATCGCCGTGTACGGTGGGAGGCAGCGTGACTGCGCCAGGATGGATCAATGCTTCGGGATCGCCGGATTGTTCCGACGTGAACGTTTGGGGATTTGGACTGACGCCTTGGAACAATGCACCCTTGCCGCCGAGTCCTACGGGCGATGCCACGTTCATGTCCATGTGGGCGACTGGTCCCACGGGCGGCGAAGCCATCCAGGCGACGATGTCCAATCTGATCGTCGGGCGCCAATATACGATTCCGTTCTTTGGGATACCTCGCGGCGCGGGGGGCAGCTACCCGCTTGCATGCGATGGAATGCAGCTTTCGACAACGGGAGTTTCGGAGGTCATTCTGCTTCCCAGTTCGAGCGCCTGGACTCAGCATGCCTTTGCTTTCACAGCGGTTTCGACATCTCAGCCGCTGACCGTGACAGCTTACAAGACTTCACCGGGCACTGCGTGCCTCGTTAGTTTCTCAATGGGTTCTGAGGTGATCGAGATCATCAAGACGTCGGCAAGTACGCCGGTGCTGGTGGGCGATGTCATAACGTTCACCATGACGGTGGAGAATACAGGCATTGGACAGCTCACCGGCGTTTCGATCAGCGAGGATATTCTGAAGCGCGCCGACGGCACGCCGCTAACCCTGACCTCCGGCCCGAGTTTCGTCTCGGCCAGCGGCGGCTCGCCGGAGGGGACGCTTGCGGTGGACGAGACCGCCACCTACACGGCGACCTATACGCTGGTACAGGCGGATGTGGACGCCGGCGGTATATCCAACCAGGCGACTGCCGAAGGCACCGACGAAAGCGGCAGTCTGTTTAGCGACATCTCCAGCGACACGCCGGGCATCGATGAGAAGGAGACGATTGTCGACATTCCGCGCGAGGGGAAGATGACGGTCGAGAAGGCTGGAGCGCTGGTGGATGCCAACAGCAACGGCACGCCGGATGTGGGGGAGATGATCGCCTATACGTTCACGGTGGCGAACACGGGCAATGCGACACTGACCGACGTGACGGTGACGGACACGAAAGCGACGGTGTCGGGCGGGCCGCTGGCCAGTTTGGCGGTGGCCGCATCCGACAGCACTACCTTCACCGGGGTTTACACGATCACCCAGGCGGACATCGATGCTGGTTCGTTCGAGAACACGGCTTCGGCGATGGCCAAGGACCCGGACGGCAATGACGTGACGGCGGATTCGAACCCGCCTGGCGGAGCACCTGGCGATCCAACGGTGGTCGAGCTCGACCAGGCCGGCGCGCACACGCTGGTGAAGGAGGGGACGCTTGCCGACGCCAACAGCAATGGGCGGCCGGATGCGGGCGAGGTGATCGACTACACGTTCACGGTAACGAACACGGGCAATGTGAGCCTGACGAACATCGCGGTGTCGGACGACAAGGCGACGGTGTCAGGCAGTCCGATCGCCGGACCGCTGGCGCCGGGGGCGGTGGATTCGACCAGCGTGACGGGCACCTACACGGTCACCCAGGCCGACATCGATGCGGGCAATGTCGACAATCACGCGACCTCGACGGCGAAGGACCCGAAGGGCGACGACGTGACGGCCCAGTCGAGCCCGCCCGGCGGCAATCCCGGCGATCCGACCTCGACGACGCTCGTCCAGGAGGGGGAGAGCGACTTCGTCAAGGAGGCGACGCATAACGATGCCAACGACAATGGCTTCGTCGATGCGGG
>NZ_LFVY01000036.1 GCF_001050155.1 Nitratireductor soli | reverse complement strand
CAGTTCGATCGCCGGATTGGCGGCGAACGGGATGACCGTCGCATCGCCCGGCACGCCGTCGGCCGGCCGCGACAGCGCCGTCACGTCCTCGCCCTTCGGGTCCTTGCCCGTCGCCTCCGCCACGTTCTCGAACGAGCCCGCGTCGATGTCTCCTTGCGTGATCGTGTAGACGCCGGTGGCGCTCGTGTCGCTCACCCCCGGCGCCAGCGGCCCGGCGATCGGACTGCCCGACACCGTCGCCTTGTCGTCCTCCACCACGATGTCCGTCAGGCTGACATTGCCCGTGTTCGTCACCGTGAACGCATAGTCCACCGTCTCGCCCGCATCGGCGAAGCCGTTGGCATTGGCGTCGTTCAGCGTCGCCTCTTTCACCAGGTCGATCTCGCCGCGCCCGGCCACCGGGAAGCTTGTCGGATCGCCGGGCGTGCCGCCGGGCGGTCGCGACGTCCGGGTCACGTCGTCGCCGTTCGGATCCTTGGCGCTCGCACTGGCCACATTGTCCACATTGCCGCTGTCGATGTCGGCCTGCGTCACCGTATAGACGCCCGTCACGCTCGTGGAATCCACATCCCCCGGCGCCAGAGGCCCGGAGATCGGGCTGCCCGACACCGTCGCCTTCGAATCCGTCACCACGATGTTGGTCAGGCTCACATTGCCCGTGTTCTCGATCGTGAACGTGTAGTTGATGACCTCCCCCGCATCGACGAAGCCATTGTCGTTGGCGTCGTCATGCGTCGCCTCCTTGACGAAGTCGTAATCGGCGACCTGCTGCACCCCTCCCGGCGGGCTGGTCGGGTCGCCGGGGTTGCCGCCGGGCGGGCTCGACCGTTTCGGCACATCATTGCCATCCGGGTCCTTGGCATTGGCATCCGCCACATTGTCGACATTGCCCGCATCGATGTCGGCCTGGGTGATCGTGTAGGTGCCGGTCACGCTGGTCATGTCGACCACCCCTGGCGCAAGGCTCGCGATCGGACTGCCCGATACCGTCGCCCGCGAATCCGTCACCGCGACATCGGTCAGCGTCACATTGCCCGTGTTCGTCACGGTGAAGGTGTAGTCGATCGTCTCGCCGGCATCCATCCGGCCGTTGCTGTTGGCGTCCACATGCGCGGCCTCCTTGACGAAGTCGTAATCGGAAACCTTTTGCACCCCGCCAGGCGGTCGGGTCGGATCGCCAGGATTGCCACCCGGCGGGCGCGACTGCTTCGGCACATCGTCGCCGTTCGGGTCCTTGGCTGAGGCCGAGGCCACATTGTCGACATCGCCCGCATCGACATCGGCCTGCGTGACGGTGTAAACGCCCGTCACGCTCGTCGTATCCACCGCGCCGGCCGCAAGGCTCGGGATCGGGCTGCCCGAAACCGTCGCCCGCGAATCGGTCACCACGACGTCGGTCAACGTCACATTGCCCGTGTTTTCGACCGTGAAGGTGTAGTTGATCACCTCGCCGGCATCGATCAGCCCGTTGTCGTTGGCGTCGTCATGCGTTGCCGCCTTGACGAAGTCGTAATCGGCCTCCATCGGCGTCGGCGTGCTGGTCGGGTCGCCCGGATCCCCATCCGGCGGACGCGACTGCCGCGGCACGTCGTCCCCGTTCGGGTCCTTCGCAACCGCAGAGGCCACATTGTCCACGCTGCCCGAGGCCAGGTCGGCCTCGGTGACGGTGTAGGTGCCCGTCACATTGACGAAATCCACCGTCGCCGGCGCGAGCGTTGCGATGGGGCTGCCCGAGATCGTCGCCTTCGAATCCGTCACAGCGACGTCGGTCAACGTGACATTGCCGGTGTTCTCCACCGTGAAAGTGTAGTTGATCACCTCGCCGGCATCCGCCCGCCCATTGTCATTGGCATCGTCCAGAACCGCGTTCTTGACGAAGTCGTAGGAGGGGTTGCGCGGGATCGAGACGACCGTCGGCTCCTGATTGCCGCCGGCCGAGGCCCTGGAAAGCGCGGCGAACTCGCCGGTACTCGCCGTTCCAACACCGGTTGCCTGGTTGGAGATGCCGCCAGCATCGAAATCCTCCTGCACCAGTGTATAGGTCGCTGTGTAGGTGGCAGTCTCGGCCACTTGAAGCGTGCCCTCCGGCGAGCCGGCGTTGGAGGAGACGAAGGTCGGGCCCGTCGTCAACGAAAGCGGCGTGCCGTCGGCCCGCTCGAGAACGTCTTCGCTGATGGCGACAGCCGTCAGCGTCTCAACGCTCGTGTTCTCGACGGTCATCGTGAAGGTCACCACGTCGCCCACCGACGTTCCGCCCGAGGCGGTCTTGACGACCTTAATCAGGTCGGCGCCGATCGCAAAGCTGATGACACAATATTGGTGCCCGCTGCTGGGATGGTAGGCGCCGGCCCTCAACGTCTGCGAGGTGGCCTGGGCCGTGAAGACGAACACTTCCTGTTGCCATGTTGTCGTATCGGGGAACAGGATGGTTTGCGTATCCGCACCGCTCGACAAGGTCATTCCCGGACACGCATTCTGGTAAGTTTGAAATGTCGATCCCCGGCCGAGTGCGAAAAATGGGATCTTGTACTGCCTGCCCGGAACGAGGCCGGTCATCGTCGTCTGTATTTGTTCTGGCGGATGCATCGCGGAGAAGGTCGTAGCGCCCGTTGGGAGGCCGGGCAGCGGCGCATTGAGCCAAGGTCCCCAGGCCCACTGGCTGAGAGTGGAGCAGTCCGAATCGCCCACGACATTCGTCCACCCGGCAGGCGTATTGCCACCTCCCACGGTACACGGCGATGTCGGCGGAATGTTTTGCGCACTGGCGGACAATGTCCCCAGCCCCAGGAA
>NZ_LFVY01000035.1 GCF_001050155.1 Nitratireductor soli | reverse complement strand
GGTGTCATTGCGGCCGACACCGGCCGCTGCTGGTGGGGTTACGATGCCCCGGGACCGGCCTTCGCCGATCTTGCGGCGACCATACTTGGGAAAGAAGCGCTTTGGAAGCGGGCAGGGCTCCCGGGCCAAGTCGAAATGCCACGCCCCCTTGCCGGGTCTGGCGAAGTCGCAATACACTGTCCGTCATGAGGGGGAAGCAGGATGACCGTGTCCCATACCCGCCGGCGATGTTGATAACAGAGGCCGCCGCGTCTGGTATTACGTGAACGTAAACGTTATACCTTGATTTCTTTCTGGGAGGAAACAGTTGGCCAAGACCACCAAGGAGCCCTTCAAGGGCAAGGCAGCGACGGGTAAGACGGCGGCGGCAAAGAGCGCCGCCAAGTCGAGCGCCGCCAAGACGAACGTTACCAAGACGAGCACCACCAAAACCGCCGCCGCCACGAAGGCGACGACGAAGGCGGCGGCATCGACAAGTGCCGGCAAGACGGCGACCGCTGCCAGCAAGAAGCCGGGGCCGGCGGCCAAAAGCGCCGGGCCATCGGCCGCAAGGACAACCCCCAGGAGCGCCGGCAAGACGGCCGCTGCCAGAACGAGCAGCGCCAAAAAGGCGGCAAAGCCGGCCGGCGCCGGCAAGAAGCCAGGGCCGGCGGCCAAAAGCGCCGGGACATCGGCGGCAAGGACAACGACGAAGACTGCCGGCAAGGCGGCCAGCGGCAAGCCGGCAACAAGGAAAAGCGCTGCCGGTTCGGCGAACGGGCGCGTGCCGATGACGGCCAAGCCATGGCTCGGCCACTATCCCGACAGCATTCCCGCCGAGATCGGTCCCTTCACGCACAATTCGCTGGCCGACCTCCTGGTCGAAGCCTGCCACGCCTATGCCGACCGCCCTGCCTTCACCAGCATGGGCAAGTCGCTCCGCTATAGCGAGCTCGACACGCTGTCGACGCGCTTTGCCGCCTACCTGCAATCGCTCGGCCTGAAGAAAGGCGCGCGCGTGGCGCTGATGATGCCCAATGTCCTGCAATACCCGGTCGCCATGATGGCGGTGCTGCGGGCCGGCTATGTGGTGGTCAACGTCAATCCGCTCTACACGCCGCGCGAGCTGGAACATCAATTGACGGATGCCGGCGCAGAGGCGATCGTCATCCTGGAGAATTTCGCCCATACGCTGCAGGCGGTCGCCGGCAAGACGCCGGTCAAGCACGTCGTCGTCGCCTCCATGGGCGACCTCTTGGGCCTCAAGGGCTTCATCGTCAATTTCGTCGTGCGGCGGGTGAAGAAGCTGGTGCCTTCCTGGTCGCTGCCGGGCCATGTCGCGTTCAACGACGCGCTGAAGACGGGAGCCGCGCGCGGCTTCACGGCGGTCGAGACCGGCCTGTCGGACAACGCCTTCCTGCAATACACGGGCGGCACGACCGGCGTTTCCAAGGGGGCGACGCTGACGCACAGCAATGTGCTGGCCAACGTCGTCCAGAACGAGTTCTGGTTCCGCAGCGCCTATATCGACCGGCCGAAGCCGGAGGCGCCTACCCTGATCTGCGCCCTGCCGCTGTATCACATTTACGCGCTGACGGTGAACGCGCTGATGGGCACGAAGCTCGGCGGCAACAACGTGCTGATCCCCAATCCGCGCGACATCCCGGCGTTCGTCAAGGAGTTGGGGAACCACCAGTTCCACATCTTCCCGGGTCTCAACACGCTGTTCAACGCGCTGCTCAACAATGAGGATTTCCAGAAACTCGACTTCAAGAGCCTGATGGTCACCTTCGGCGGCGGCATGGCCGTGCAGCGCGTCGTGGCCGAGCGCTGGCAGAAGCTGACCGGCTGCGTCATCTCGCAGGGCTACGGCCTGTCGGAAACCTCGCCCGTGGCGACGGTCAACCGCTTCGACGAGAAGGCGTTCACCGGCACGATCGGCCTGCCGATCTCCTCCACCGAAGTGACGATCCGCGACGACAAGGGCAAGGACCTGCCCTTCGGCCAGGTGGGCGAAATCTGCATCCGCGGACCGCAGGTCATGGCCGGTTACTGGAACCGTCCCGACGAGACGGCCAAGGTCATGACCAGGGACGGTTACTTCAAGTCCGGCGACATGGGCACGATGGCCGAAACCGGCCAGGTGACGATCGTCGACCGCAAGAAGGACATGATCGTCGTCTCCGGCTTCAAGGTCTTCCCCAACGAGGTGGAGGATGTGATCGCCGCCCATCCCGGCATTCTCGAAGCCGCCATCATCGGCGTCGAGGACGAACATTCGGGCGAGGTGCCGAAGCTGTTCGTCGTCAAGAAGGACGCGGCGCTGACCGAGGCCGACATCAAGCAATACTGCAAGGAAAACCTGACGGGCTACAAGCGGCCCAAATACATCGAGTTCCGCGACGAATTGCCGAAGTCGAATGTCGGCAAGATCCTGCGCAAGGATTTGCGCTGAGGCGCTTCTTCACTCACCCCCCTCTGGCCTGCCGGCAATCTCCCCCTCAAGGGGGGAGATCAGTCTTCACGGGGCTTACCACCAGTTCTGCAACAGCCGTGATTAAATGCCGTCATCCCTGATGGCCAATCTCCCCCCTTGAGGGGGAGATGGCCGGCAGGCCAGAGGGGGGTGAGTGAAGGGGCGCGGCTTCACCAGCTGTCATGCACCCTTAACCCTCATGCACCCTCCCGCAGCGCCCTGATCCGCCGCACCATGCCGGCGGTCGCGGCATCGCGGCCTGCAGCGCCGGCCCAGCGCGAACGGGTCGAGCCCCGGCAGGTGGCCGTCTAGGGGCGGACAGGCGCGCGGCTGGCGGGGATAAAGCCGCGTCTTTGCAGGGGCCAAGCCTAGAGCATTTGAGCTGCCAGGTGGAATCATCTGACGCCCGCATAAATGCGGAGAAAATGCTCTATCTCTTTGTTTTTCCGCAATTCCGGACGGAAAATCGGTTCCCACTTTTCCTGGAATTGCTCTA
>NZ_LFVY01000034.1 GCF_001050155.1 Nitratireductor soli | reverse complement strand
GGGTCGTCCGAAAGGTCCGTGATGGTGAAACCCGTCGAAGCCACCGTTCCCGACACTGTCGCCTGGTTCACGAACGTGCCCGCATCGATATCCTGCTGGGTCAGGATGTGGCTGGCGGAGAAAGTCGTACTGTCGGTCTGTCCCGATTGCAGACTGGCGATCGGCCCACCCGAGACGGCCGCGTCCGGATCGGTCAGCGTAATGCTAGACAAGGTGACATTGCCCGTATTCGTCACGGAGAATATGTAATTCACCGTCTCGCCGGCATCGGGAAGGGAATTGCCGTTCGCATCCACCAAGACGCCAACCTTCTCGACAGAAATGGCCGCATTGGCCGGCAACAGGATGACCGTCGGGTCGTCCGGCTCTCCATCACCTTCAGTGTCGGCATTCGTCGCATCGTTCGGATCGTCCGACAGGTCGGACACCATAGCGCCGTTGGCAGCCGTGCCCGTCACCTTGGCCTGGTTTTCGACGCGCCCGGCATCCAGATCGGCTTGCGTCAGAATGTAAGCGGCCGTGAAACTTGTGCTGTCGACCGCTCCCACCGCGAGCGTCACCGGTCCACCGGAAACAGAAACTTTGGGATCGTCGATGGTGACGCCCGTGAGATCGGAGCCACCGGTATTGGTCACAGTGAACGTGTAGTTCACCGCCTCGCCGACATCGGCAAACGTGTTGCCGTTGGCATCATCGAGGGTCGCTGTTTTCTCGAGCGACATGCTTGCCGCTGCCGGCATCACGGCGCAGCTTGCCGGCAGCGGATTGGCCGAGCAATCCGGCGGGGTCGTCCCTGTTTCATAGGCGCCGTTGGAAATCTTCGCGCCCGGTGGCAGCGGATCGACCACCGTGACGATCGTCGTCAGAACCAGCGAGCCCGGTGTGGCGCCAACCTGTGCCGGCACGGTCAGTCCCGACCAGTTGACCGTCCCGCCAGGGGAGCCACCAGAATGGCTGCCGCCCATACTCGAGCTCTGATGTGTCGTATGAGGGTCGAGATGGTCGGTCACGCCATAGCCGGTAGCGTCGGTGCTTCCGGTGTTCGTCAAAGTGATGGTATAGGTCAGCTGTTCGCCGGGCTCGGCGATGCCGTTGCCGTTGCCGTCCGAGACCGTCTTGACCGGTTCGGCAATCGCCGCCGGCGTCGGTTGGAAATCGAAGCTGCCGGATGCCTGGTCGTTCGATGGATCGTAATCGTCGTTGGTTGGATCGGCGTCACCGTCGGGCGCAGCGCGTCCCAGCATGACGGTGTAATTGTGCGTACCTCCCACCGTGGGATAGTCGACGGAAATCGGGAGATCGAAGCTTTGCATCCCGCCCGCAGCGCCGGGAGCCGCCGCCGAACTCAGCGGAGATGAATTGAGCGCGCAGGTAACCAGCTGTCCGGATTGTGTGCAATCGGCCGGCAGCGCGCCATTGACCGACCACCCGGCGGGCAAGGTCGTGACGAGCGTGTAGCCATCGTCGTTGTCGGTCGCCCCTGGCCCGTAATTGGTGGCCGTCACGGTCAAGGTCTGCGGCTCGTCGTAGCCCGTGTAGATGGCGGTCGCCCCGCTGGCCGTGACGGCGATCTCAGGCTTGCCTGTAACGGTCAACTGACAGGAATCGTCGACCTTCAATCCCAGCGTCAGACCTGTCGTGCACGAGCCGGTTTGTATAAAACTGTTCGCCGGGATGCCGGTGGGCATCTGGCCGGTCTTGGCTCCATAGTTCGTGTTGTTGGCCACGTAGAGCTCGAACATATCCTGGAATTCATTCGCATCGTTGGCGCTCGGCGCGACATAGGGCGTCTTGCCGACGCCGCCCGCCATTGCGGTGCCATTCCACGTCAGATCGACCAGCCAGCCCGCGCCGCCGATCGTGGTGTCCCAGGCGAAATCGTCGAAGGCCAGTTCCGCCGACAGGCGCGCCTGGGCAAAGTTGGCGCAGGCAGCCCTGATTCCGTCGTAACCTTCTCCGCCCGCCTGAATGGCATAACCGGACACATAGTTATGGCCGCCGCAGAAGCCGCCGCGCGAAATGTGAGTGCCGTTCCCCTCGATGACACCAGCATCCAGCCGCGTCACGGCGACAGACGAATCCAGCTGCAGCCAATCGCCGCCGTCGAGGATTACCGGGCGACAGGCCAGGCCGACCTGGCTTGCCCATGGAAACTGGCCGCCGACACTGCGGTCGCGCCCGTAAAACAGGAAGGCGATCTGACCTGCCGGGCAAGCTGCCGTCCGTGGCGTAACCTGGCCGGAATAACTCAAGCCGGACACAGTCGTGGTCGCACCGAATGTTACCGCGCTGCCGTCCGTGGCGATCGTCGTACAAGACAGATCCAACCGTGCGGTCATGCCGATGGTGCTGGAGGTGCCGCCGCCCTTGTCCCAATGCTGGACGCCGGTGACATAATGGCCGGGCGCGCAGGCCGTCGGTGAAAGTCCGCCTTTGTCAGACCCGATCAGGCCAACGATCTGGTTGCCCTGTTGGCCGATCCCTTCCTGGGCAAACGCGGGCGTTGCGTGGCCGGAAGCACAGGCAATGACAAGGCCAACCGCCAAGCGGGCGACGAAACGCAGGAGGGCGTCATCGCTCAGAGCCTCCGAAACCCGAATGCGTGTGCCTGTCTTGCCAGGACGCGGCGTGAAAACAGATTGCAGCGTTTGAAACAGGGGGAACATGAGAGCTCATTGCGTTATCGATCGTGCTTGCAAACCTTTTGCCGGCCTGTTTCGCGCGACGATCAATCGTCCAACAACGACCCCGTCACAGGAGATGGCCGCAGAACGTTGCCCCCGGCAAGTCACCATGGCGTATCTTTACGGTATTCTGGAATGCTCGGCGCCCGGATCATTGTCATTGATCCGGGCGTATTCCTGTCACGTGCGGACTGTCTTAGACGCCCTTTTACTTGTAGACGGCGTAAGGCGCCGTGCGGCGTCCGCCCGGCCGCCGCGCGGGGCCGGTCTCGATCCTGGTTTCGATGTCGAG
>NZ_LFVY01000033.1 GCF_001050155.1 Nitratireductor soli | reverse complement strand
GCCTGTTCCGGCGGCGCACCAAAGCGCCCTCGGGCCAGCCTCGGGTCAGTGCTTGAAAGGAATGACCTTGCCGCCTTCGAGCGTCACCACACGGTCCATCCGTCGGGCCAGATCGTGATTGTGGGTGGCGATCAGCGCGGCCAGCCCCGATTGACGCACCAGCGCTTCCAGTGCGTCGAAGACATAGCCCGCCGTCACCGGGTCCAGGTTTCCGGTCGGCTCGTCGGCGAGCAGGATACGCGGCGCGTTGGCGACTGCGCGGGCAATGGCGACACGCTGCTGCTCGCCACCCGACAATTCGGTCGGCCGATGGCTGGCGCGATGGCCGACGCGCAGATAATCCAGCAATTGCAGCGCCCTGATCTTCGCCTCGGCCGGCGCCATGCCGGTCACCAGCTGCGGTATCATCACATTCTCCTCGGCCGTGAACTCAGGCAAAAGATGATGAAACTGGTAGACGAACCCGATCTCATTGCGGCGGATCGCCGTGCGCGCATCGTCCGACAGCCGGCCGCAGGCCTTGCCGCCGATGATGATTTCGCCGGCATCGGGGGATTCCAGCAGGCCCGCCAGGTGCAGGAGCGTCGACTTGCCGGCGCCGGACGGCGCCACAAGCGCCACCATTTCCCCCGGCGTCAGCGAAAAATCGGCGTCCTGCAAAATGGTCAGCCGGTCGGCGCCCTGGCGATAGCTGCGCTCGATCTGCTTCAATTCGAGAATGGCCGACCCCATCAGTCGTACCTCAGGGCATCGACCGGATCGAGCCGCGAGGCCCGCCACGCCGGGAACAGGGTCGCCAGGAAGGACAGGGCCAGCGCCATGACGATGACGTAGATGGTTTCGCCCGCCTCCATCTTCGCCGGCAACTGGCTCAGGAAATACAGTTCCGGATCGAAGATCGTCGTTCCCGACAGCCAGGAGAAGAATTCGCGGATCGATTCGACATTCCAGCAGATGACCACGCCGAGCACGACGCCGGCAATGGTGCCGGTGACGCCGATGGCCGCCCCGGTCATCAGGAAGATGCGCATGATGGCGCCGCTCGTCGCGCCCATGGTGCGCAGGATGGCGATGTCATGCCCCTTGTCCTTCACCAGCATCACAAGGCCGGAAATGATGTTCAGCGCCGCCACCAGGACGATCATGGTCAGGATCATGAACATCACGTTGCGCTCCACCTCGAGCGCGGAGAAGAAGGTGCTGTTGCGCTGCCGCCAGTCGGACAGGAGGACGGGGCGCTGGGCCGCTTCCTCCACCGCCGGGCGCATCGTTTCCACGGCATCGGGATCATCGACGAACAGTTCGATCGACTGCACCAGACCTTCCGCGTTGAAGAAGAGCTGTGCCTCTTCGAGCGGCATGTAGATGATGGAGGAATCATATTCCGACATGCCGATTTCGAAGGTAGCCACGATCGGATAGGTTTTCACGCGCGGTGTCGTGCCGAAGGGAGTGATGTCGCCCTCCGGCGCCACCAGGGTCACCGTCTCGCCCGTCGCCAGGCCGAGATTCTGCGCCATGCGCGTGCCGATCGCCACACCCTCGCCGGCGGCGAAACCGACCAGCGACCCATCGCGGATGTTTTTCGAGACGAGATCGAGACGGGTCAGATCGTCGGCCCTGACACCGCGGACGATGGCGCCGGTTCCGGCACCCGTGCGGCCGGAAACCAGCACCTGCCCCTGCACCATCGGCAGGGCGAGTTGCACACCGGCAACGCCCTCGATGCGCTTGGCCACGGCATCGTAATCGTTGAGCGGCATGTCGACCGGCTGGACGATCAGATGGCCGTTGACCCCCAATATGCGCGTCAGGAGCTCGGCGCGAAAACCGTTCATGACGGCCATCACGACGATCAGCGTGGCGACGCCGAGCATGATGCCGACAAAGGAGATCGACGCAATGACCGAAATCACCGTCTCCTTGCGGCGCGAGCGGAGATAGCGCCAGGCGATCAGCCGTTCGAAGTGAGAAAACGGCCCGGCGCCTTTCGGGGCAGCCGGCGCCGTGGCGGCGCCCGGCTGGCTGGTGGCGGCGTCACTCATCATCACACCTCGTGGGCTGAAGCCTGCGCCGACGCGTCATGCGCGCCCGGCGCCCAGGCGGTTGGCCACCGCGTCGAGCGGCAGGGTCTCGCGCTCGCCGGTCGCCCGGTTCTTGATTTCCACTTCCCCGCCGGCCACGCCGCGCGGGCCGACGATCACCTGCCAGGGCAGGCCGATCAGGTCGGCCGTGGCGAACTTGCCGCCGGCGCGGCTGTCCGTGTCGTCGTAAAGCACATCCTTGCCGGCCGCCTGCAACTGCTCGTAAAGCGTTCCGCAAGCCTGGTCGCAGGCTTCGTCGCCCGCCTTCATGTTGATCAGCGCGACATCGAAGGGCGCCACGCTTTCGGGCCAGATGATGCCGTTCTCGTCGTGGCTCGCCTCGATGATCGCCGCCAGAAGGCGGCTCGGGCCGATGCCGTAGGATCCCATGGACACGAAGTGCTCCTTGCCGTCCGGTCCGGTGACCGAGGCGTTCATGGGCTTTGAATACTTGGTGCCGAAGTGGAAAATATGGCCGACCTCGATGCCGCGCGCGGAAACCTTCTCGCCTTCGGCAATGGCGTCCCAGGCGGCCTCGTCGTGCATCTCGTCCGTCGCCGCGTAAGGCGTCGTCCAGGCATCGACGATCCCGGCGATTTCTACGTCATTGGCGAAATCCACATCGGCGCCCGGCACGTCGAATTTTAGGAAATCCTTGTGGCAGAACACTTCGCTTTCGCCGGTCGAGGCGAGGATGATGAATTCGTGGCTGAGATCGCCGCCGATCGGGCCGGTGTCGGCACGCATCGGGATGGCCTGCAGCCCCATCCGCGCGAAGGTGCGCAGATAGGCGACGAACATACGGTTATAGGCCGCCTTGGCGCCCTCGAAGTCGAGGTCGAACGAATAGGCGTCCTTCATCAGGAATTCCCTGCTGCGCATGACGCCAAAGCGCGGACGCACCTCGTCGCGGAACTTCCACTGGATGTGATAGAGGTTGAGCGGCAGGTCCTTGTAGGATTTCACATAGGAGCGGAAGATGTC
>NZ_LFVY01000032.1 GCF_001050155.1 Nitratireductor soli | reverse complement strand
ACGGCGGGCAAGGCGTCGGAGTTCGCCTTTGGCGCGGCGATCGGCCGGGTGATCCGGCTCGACCTGACGGATGCGGCGTTCGAGGCGGGGCAGGTGCTGCTGCGCGCCGAATGGCAGGCCAGGCTCGGGCAGATGATCGAACTGCTCGACCAGGAGCCGTCGGTGCTCAGGCTGTCCTATGTGGAAGCGGGCGGCGGCAGGAAGCTGGCGCAGCAGCGGCTCAGGGCGGTGCGACGCGCCGTCGCCGAGCGTTGGCGCACCATCGGCGGCCGCTACCGTCTCGACATCGAAACCAGGATCGAGACGGGGACCGCGCCGCGGCCGGGCGGACGTCGCACGGTACCTTACGCCGTTTACAAGTAAAACGGTGTCTAACACAGTCCGCACGTGACAAGAATACGCCCGGATCAATGACAGTGATCCGGGCGCTGAGCACTCCGGAATACCGTAAAGATACGCCATGGTGACTTGCTAATCGGAATGTTCCGCCGCCATCTCCGGAGACTGGGTTGTTGTTGGACGATTGATCGTCTCGGGAAAGAGGCCGGCACAGCTCCGCATCAAGTGGTCGATTGCGATCGCGGGTTCCAAGGTGTGGTCATGGACGTCGCTTAACTGCCGGTGGGCAGGACATTGTTTGTACGCGGATGCGTATGCCGTATGCGTGCCAGCGCGCGGCTGCATTGCCGCCAGCTGCAATCCAAGTATCGACCACAAGGTCTCGATCACATCAACGCCAGGAAAATAGGAATTCGCCTCGCCACCATGGGTGGACAGATGCGGCTTGACAGATTCAGCGTTGATGGAGGCCTTGATGACAAACCCCGCCGGAAAGAAGCAGGTGTGGATCGGGAATTTTGCGACCCGGAGAGCGGGGCAGGCATGTCAATCAATCCGTATATTCTTGCGAGATGTAATTTTGTTTATACATCTTGTAGGCTTATATAGTTATTTATTTTGTATTCTATATCAAATATATGAAATTTTAAGAGTCCGCGCTCTTAAAATCTCTTTTGCGATTTTGATACATTTTTTTATATTCCAGCCAGCTCACGCTCAGAACATTCCCCCCACCGCTCCCTGCACTCCGGCGATCACAGCGACACCGGCAGGCTGGTGGAACGTCGTGGGCACTCCCGATTGTTCCAATGTCAACAATTGGGGCGGGCAAGCCTCCTGGCTATGGGAAAACGGCCCACTTCCGGATCTCCCTACAGGCGACGATACTTTCACCACCTTGCTTCGCTACGGGGCCAATTGGAGTGAATCGATCGGCACCAAGATAACGGGGCTCGTGCCCGGACGCGGCTACCGGATTCGGTTTTTTGCAATCACCCGCGCTGCCCCGAACAGCGGGTATACCACGGGTGCTTGCGAAGGGATTACGCTCAAGGCCGCGGGAAGCACGCAGGATTTCCTGCTGCCGAATACCACTCAATGGTCCTATGAAGTGTTCTCGTTCGTTGCGACCGCACAAGACGAGGACCTCAGTGCGACCGTTCTCAGTACTCAGGACTGTCTTGTCAATTTTGCCCTTGGCGTTTCTCCCATAAAAGTCATAAAGACCGCTGTTCTCGGCGGAAGCCGGGAGGGCGACGCCGTTACGTTCACCATAACGGTTGAGAATACGGGCATCGAGACGTTGACCGACGTGTCGATCAGCGAAGACGTTTTGGAACGCGCTGACGGCACGCCTCTTTCTCTTACATCGCCGCCGGCTTTTGTCTCCAATGACGGTGCGTCGCCGCCAGGGACGCTCGTGCCAGGGGAAAAGGCGACTTTCCAGGCCACTTATGCGCTGACACTGGCCGACATCGATGCCGGCGGGCTATCAAACCAGGCGGTTGGCGTCGGGACGTCTCCGACCGTTGGCGAGCTCAGTGCCTATTCCAGCGACACCGTGGACGGTGGCGAGGCGCCGACCGTGGTCACGATTCCACGAATCCCCGAGGTGACGCTCAAGAAAACCGGCGATCCTGTCGACACGAACGGCAATGGCATCACCGACGCCGGAGATCATATCAACTTCACGTTCACGGTGGAGAACACGGGCAATGTCACGCTGACGGATATCACCGTCACCGACTTGAACACGACGGTAACGGGCGGGCCGCTTGCCAGCCTTGCGTCAGGGACATCCGATAGCACCACCTTCACCGCAAGCCACCTCCTGTCGCAGCAGGACATAGACGCGGGTGAAATCTCCAACACGGCGAAGGTGACCGGCAAATCTCCCGACGGAAGCGCGGTCGATGACGAGACCAGCACGACGGTGACGCTGGAAAGCCTGCAGACGATCGACCTCGAGAAATCGGGCAGTCTCGTCGATACGAACAGCAACGGCATTACCGATGTCGGCGATCACGCGCACTTCACGTTCATCGTCGAGAACACGGGCAATGTGACGCTGACGGACGTCACGCTGACGGAAGACGACGCGATCGCGTCGGGCGGTCCGATCGCTGCTCTTGCGCCGGGAGCCTCCGACAGCACCACCTTTACGGCGATCCGCCCGCTGACACAGGCGGACATCGATGCGGGCCGGGTCATAAACACAGCGATGATAACGGGTACGGCGCCCGATGGCACCCCGGTCAGCGACGAATCCAGCGTGATGGTCACCGCGGTCGGTCTGGAAAGGATCAGTCTCGAGAAATCCGGCGCCTATTTCGATCTGAACAACAATGGTCTCACGGACACGGGTGATCGCGTGGACTACACGTTCGTGGTGGAGAACACCGGAAATGTGACACTGACCAACATCATGCTGACGGACCCCGGTGCGGTGGTGTCGGGCGGTCCGATCGCCAGCCTCGCGCCGGGAGGAGCCGACGGCCTGACCTTTACGGCGACGCGCTTGCTGACGCAGGCGGACATCGATGCGGGATTGGTGTCGAACATGGCCGAGGCAACGGGCAAGGCGCCCGATGGCCATGTTGTCAGCGACACGGCACAGGCGATCGTGGCGCTCGAGACCCATGAAAGAATAGCTCTGAACAAGACAGGGGGCTACGTGGATGCGAACGGCAACGGTGCTGCCGATGCGGGCGAGCTGGTGACCTATGCTTTCATGGTGGAGAATACCGGAGACGTGACGCTGGCGAATATCGTTGTGACGGATCCGAGCGCGACGGTGTCCGGCGGTTCGATCATCAGCCTGGCGCCGGGGGCCACCGACAGCACGACGTTTACCGCCACCCATTCCCTGACGCAGGCCGATATCGACGCCGGCGCCGTTTCAAACACAGCCAATGTGGCAGGAGCGGCACCTGATGGCGGACTGGTGAACGACGAGGCGAGCGCGACGGTTTCGCTGCCGCGTCGTCCGAAGATGAAACTGGCGAAAACGGGCACCTATCAGGATACGAACAGCAACGGGGTGACCGATGTCGGCGATCGGATTGCCTACACGTTCGCCGTGACGAACTTCGGCAATGTCACGCTGACAAATGTCACGCTGGACGACGAGAAGGCGGCAGTGTCCGGTGGACCGATTGCCAGCCTTTTGCCGGGGGCGACGGACAGCACCACTTTCACTGCCGATTATCCGTTGACGCAAGCCGACATCGACCAGGGGGCCGTGTCGAACATCGCCGAGACCGCCGCCGTTGCGTCCGACGGCAGCAGCGTCGGGGCGGAAGCCAACGCCACCGTGCCGCTCGCGCGAAGCCCCTTGCTCAGCCTCGTCAAGACGGGAAGCTATCAGGACACGAACGGCAACGGCACTGCCGATCTCGGCGATCACGTCGTTTACGGTTTCGCGGTGACGAATGCGGGCAACGTCACCCTGGTGGATGTGGCTGTGACGGATCCGCTTGTCACGGTGATCGGCGGGCCGATCGCCAGCCTTGCGCCGGGGGTCTTGGACAGCACGACGTTCAGCGCGACCTATCCGTTGACGCAGGCGGATATCGACGCCGGTGAGGTGGTGAACCGCGCCGAAGTGGCCGGGGCAACCCAGGACAACGATCCAGCCAGCGCCGTGTCGGATGCAACCGTGCCGCTGATGCGCAATCCAGGCATCAAGCTTGTCAAGGTCGGAACCTATGTGGACACGAATGCCAATGGGACGGCGGATGACGGCGATCATCTGCATTATGCGTTCACGGTGACGAACACGGGCAACGTCACGCTGACGTCCGTCAGCCTCAGCGATCCCGATGCAGCGGTGTCGGGTGGGCCGATCGCCAGCCTTGCACCGGGGCAGGAGGACAGCACGACCTTCACCGCCAGCCAGTCCCTGACCCAGGCGGATATCGACGCGGGCGTCGTCGCGAATGCCGCCACGGTGACGGGGACGGCTCCGGATGGTGCGTCCGTAAGCGGCGACGCCGATGCGGAGACGCCGTTGCTGGCCGATCCGAGCGTGCGCTTCGTCAAGCGATCGGAGCTGAACGACTTGAACGATAATGGTTTTGCCGATCCCGGCGAAACGGTGACCTACGGTTTTGAGATCACCAACACCGGCAATGTTACATTGAGCGATATCGTCATTCAGGATCCGCTCGTCGCGCCGTCGGGAGGACCGCTTGCGGCCCTTGCGCCGGGAGGAAGCGACAGCACTACGTTCACCGCAATCTACACGATTACCCAAGCCGACATTGATTCCGGCAAGGTCGAGAATTTGGCGATGCTGTCGGCCACACGACCGGATGGCGAATTACTGGAGGCGGTGTCACAGACCGAGCAAGGGCCGGGGCCGACAATCACGACCTTCGAACGGAAAGCCAACATCGTGCTGCGGCTGACCGGGGTGCTGACGGACCCCAACGGCAATGGGGTTCCCGATGCCGGCGAGGCGATCGATTACAGTTTCGAGGTGGAGAATACCGGCAATGTGACGTTGACGGGGATCGCTATCGCTTCGCTCGACGTGGTGGCCGACGCCAGCCTGGCGTCCGCTTCGGCGATCCGGCCGCTGGCTTCGGTGCCGGTGGCGGGGGCGCTTGCCAGCCTGGCGCCGGGGGTGACGGACAGCAGTGCGTTCACGGCAAGCTACCCGCTGACGCAGGCCGACATCAACGCGGGCGCGGTGGTGGCGGTGGCGGTGGTGAACGGCACGGGTGCCAATGGCGAAGCGGTGGAGGACATCTCCGACGATCCGAGCGACCTGACCGACATCGATCCAGACGGCGACGGCGATCCGGACGATCCGACGGTGACGCTCCTGCCGCATGCGGCGTCGCTGGCGCTGGAGAAGACGGGGATGTTCCAGGGGGAGCCGGGCATGCAGGCCGAGGAAGGGGACACGATCCTGTACACCGTGACGGCGGTCAATGACGGGAACGTGTCGCTGGTGAATGTGAAGCCGGCCGATCCCGGCCCGCGCTTCGACGGACAGAACGGAACCGGCAGCCTGTCGGGCTTCACGCCGGAAAGCGCCGATCTTCTGCCCGGCGAGAGCCAGACGTTCATGGCGACCTATACGCTGAGCGCGACGGACATCGGCCATGCGCAGGGGGTCGAGGACGGGATCAAGAACACGGCGAGGGCTGGCGGGACGGGCCCGAAGGGGCAGCCGGCCGTGTCGCCGGAGGCTTCCGCCAGCGTGGACCTTCCGGGCTTCTCCATCGCCAAGGTGGCGGGCCTGGCCGAGGTGTCGC
>NZ_LFVY01000031.1 GCF_001050155.1 Nitratireductor soli | reverse complement strand
CGCCGGCATCGTCGCATCGATCACTGAGTGATCGAAGCGGCGCTGCCGAAAGCAGCCGACGCATCATAACGAGCGATACGCGCACGCGCGTATCGCGGGCGGCGCCGGCATCGTCGCATCGATCACCGAGTGATCGCGGCCTGAACGGCGCCATCCTGCCGAATATTCCGGAAAGGGCGGCTTCGGTCGCCCTTTCCGCGTTCCATGGCAGGCAGGCTCCGTTGCGCGCAAAAGTGTCTTTACAGATGCGGCGGAAGCCCTTAGGAAGCGCCTGCCTACAATGTGCCGGCGCACCGGCGACAGGGGTGCCGGCATCCAGGCGATAGGGGTATAGCTCAGTTGGTAGAGCGGCGGTCTCCAAAACCGCAGGTCGCAGGTTCGAGCCCTGCTGCCCCTGCCAGTCTCCGCCAGCCCCGCGGTGCAGGCGCGAGCGAATTGATGACCATTCCCTTAAGGGGCTTGCAAGAAGCGGGCATCGGTTCTATGTAGGGCAAACAGACACGCGGTGCGTGGAGCCGGGAAGCCGGCTTTACGCGCCTTTGTCGTATGGGTGAAATGCGGTGAGTGATTCGATTCTTCGCCTTTCGCAACGATCCTGAACCGGGCCGTTCGGCCGGGCAGGGAGCTCACCTGGGTTCTTTTCCGGGTTTGTTGAATATCCCGGTTTTCGGGGCTTTGAGGATCAAGAGCGGCATATGGCGTCGAAAACCAGCAATCCCTTCACGTTTCTTCAGCAGGTGCGGTCCGAAACCTCGAAGGTGACCTGGCCGTCACGGCGCGAGACCCTGATCTCGACGGTCATGGTGTTCGCCTTCGCCACGCTGGCGGCGATCTTCTTTTTTGTCGCCGACCAACTGATGGCCTGGGGCATCGAGCTGATTCTGGGCATTGGCGCCTAATTACGGACGATTTACGGAGTGCGATTGAAATGACAGCGCGTTGGTACATCGTCCACGCCTATTCGAACTTTGAAAAGAAGGTTGCCGAATCCATCGAGGAGCAGGCCAGGCAAAAAGGGCTTGGCGACAAGATCGAGCAGGTTGTCGTTCCGACCGAGAAGGTCGTTGAAGTGCGCCGCGGTCGCAAGGTGGATGCCGAGCGCAAGTTCTTTCCAGGCTACGTGCTGGTCAAGGCACAGCTGACGGACGCCGTGTTCTCGATGATCAAGAACACGCCGAAAGTGACTGGTTTTCTTGGCGATTCGAAGCCGGTGCCGATCACCCAGGCCGAGGCGGACCGCATCCTGACCCAGGTGCAGGAGGGCGTCGACCGGCCGAAGCCGTCGGTGACGTTCGAAATCGGCGAGCAGGTGCGGGTGGCCGATGGTCCGTTCGCCTCGTTCAACGGGTTCGTCCAGGAGGTCGACGAAGAGCGGTCGCGCCTCAAGGTGGAAGTTTCGATCTTCGGGCGCGCGGTGCCCGTCGATCTCGAATTCGGTCAGGTCGAAAAGGGCTGATCGGGCGCTCCGGCCAGGCCGGGGCATAGGCGGTGGAAGGGAAGGCGGCTTAGCCGGCCGCAGATTTCCGGACCACCAAACTGCAATGCCGGCCCGTTCTTTCCAAGGGTGGCCGGTAGAACGACAAGGCAGATGAGAAATGGCTAAGAAGATTGCAGGCCAGCTCAAGCTCCAGGTTCCGGCAGGGTCGGCGACGCCGTCGCCGCCGATCGGCCCGGCGCTTGGTCAGCGTGGCATCAACATCATGGAGTTCTGCAAGGCATTCAATGCGCAGACCCAGGAGATGGAGAAGGGTTCGCCCATCCCGGTGGTCATCACCTACTACCAGGACAAGTCCTTCACCTTCACCATGAAGACCCCGCCGGTCAGCTATTTCCTGAAGAAGGCGATCAAGCTGAAGTCGGGCTCGAAGGAGCCGGGCAAGGTGGTCGCCGGCAAGGTTTCCCGTGCCCAGGTGCGCGAGATTGCTGAAGCGAAGATGAAAGACCTGAACGCGAACGACGTCGAAGCAGCCATGCGCATGGTTGAAGGTTCGGCGCGCTCCATGGGTCTGGAAGTGGTGGGCTGAAGATATGGCGACGAAACTCTCCAAGCGCGTGGCCAAGACCCGCGAAGGCATTGACCGCGACAAGGAATACACGCTCGACGAGGCGGTGACGCTTCTGAAGGAGCGGGCGACGGCGAAGTTCGACGAGACGATCGAAGTGGCGATGAACCTCGGCGTCGATCCGCGCCATGCGGACCAGATGGTGCGCGGCGTGGTCAACCTGCCGAACGGCACGGGCCGCACGGTGCGCGTCGCCGTGTTCGCCAAGGGCGACAAGGCGGACGAGGCAAAGGCCGCCGGTGCGGACATTGTCGGCGCCGAAGATCTGGTGGAGATCGTGCAGAAGGGCGAAATCAATTTCGACCGCTGCATCGCCACGCCGGACATGATGCCGCTGGTCGGCCGTCTCGGCAAGGTGCTGGGCCCGCGCGGCATGATGCCGAACCCGAAGGTCGGCACGGTGACCGCCGATGTGGCTGCCGCCGTCAAGGCTTCGAAGGGCGGCGCCGTCGAGTTCCGCGTCGAAAAGGCCGGCATCATCCATGCCGGCGTCGGCAAGGCTTCGTTTGACGGCAAGGCGATCGCCGAGAATGTGCGCGCGTTCGCCGATGCGGTGATCCGGGCCAAGCCGGCCGGTGCGAAGGGCAATTATCTGAAGAAGATCGCCCTGACCTCGACCATGGGCCCCGGCCTGCGTATCGACCCGTCGAGCCTGGCGGCGTCCTGATCGAATTCGGGAAGATGCGGCAAGCGTCTTCCCAAAACACTTTTCGGGCCGGTTCGGCCCGAAAACCGGAAGGAAACTTCCGGAACATCCTGTCCGAGATTGCAGGCGGCTCGCCTTAATTCTTCAAGAAGGGCCTGCATGAGACGGGTTAGACCGGAAACCGGGGTGCCAAGCCTCGATGGATGGTTCGAACCGTGTTGGCCTTTTGTCCGAGACCGCCAGTTCCGCTGGCGCGGCGAAAGGGGGCAGGATCCTCAAGCGTCGCTTGGGTGATCTGACATGTCGGATGCCCTGCGGCAAAAGGCAAACCGACGGATATTTCCCGCGGGAAGTTCCGTCAGATGGAGAAAGGCAGTGGACAGAGCGGAAAAACGCGAATTCGTCGCGGACCTGAACCAAGTGTTCAACAACACCGGTTCAGTGGTCGTGGCCCACTATGCCGGGCTGACCGTCGCGCAGATGAACGATCTTCGTTCGAAAATGCGTGTTGCGGGAGGCACCGTCAAGGTCGCGAAGAACCGTCTCGCCAAGATCGCCCTTCAGGGAACTCCGTCCGAAGGCATTCAGGCTCTTTTCGAAGGGCAGACGCTGATTGCTTACTCGGACGATCCGGTTGCCGCTCCGAAGGTCGCCAGCGATTTCGCCAAGGGGAATGACAATCTCGTCATTCTCGGTGGCGCGATGGGGACGACCGAGCTCGATGCGGATGGTATCAAGGCGCTTGCCTCGCTGCCGTCGCTGGATGAGCTGAGAGCGAAGATTGTCGGCATGATCGTCACGCCGGCGACCCGGATCGCACAGGTTGTCAACGCACCGGCGGCTCAGCTCGCCCGGGTGTTCGGCGCCTATTCCAAGAAGGACGAGGCGGCATGAGGCCGTTCCTCGCTGTCAACAACACAGTTCGAACGAAGAAGGAAATGAACAATGGCTGATCTTGCTAAGATCGTTGATGACCTTTCGAGCCTGACCGTCATCGAGGCGGCCGAGCTTTCGAAGATGCTTGAAGAGAAGTGGGGCGTTTCGGCGGCTGCTCCGGTGGCTGTTGCCGCCGCGGCCGGCGGTGCTGCTGCTGGTGAAGTTGCTGAAGAGAAGACCGAGTTCGACGTCGTTCTCGCCGAGGCCGGCGCCCAGAAAATCAACGTCATCAAGGAAGTCCGCGCGATCACGGGCCTCGGCCTGAAGGAAGCCAAGGACCTCGTTGAGGCTGCTCCGAAGGCCGTCAAGGAAGGCGTGTCCAAGGACGAGGCCGAGAAGGTCAAGGCCCAGCTCGAAGGCGCTGGCGCCAAAGTCGAGCTGAAGTAATTCGGCTTCGCCCCGCGCGTGCTTGTCGCCCGCGCGGGGCGGAACAATGAGGATTGACCCAAACCTCTTTCCTGTGGGCCGCAAGCGACCTTCAGGAAACGGGTTTTTATCCGTTTCGAATATGACCGTCCGTTTCGACGGTCGGTGGTGATTTTGCAGGCAAGCCAGGCAGGGCAAGGAGCGACGATGGCCGAGACCCAAACGTTTAATGGTCGCAGGCGGGTACGCAAGTTTTTCGGTAAGATTCCGGAAGTTGCGGAGATGCCGAACCTGATCGAGGTTCAAAAGGCATCCTATGACCAGTTCCTGATGGTCGAGGAGCCCGCTGGCGGGCGTCTGGACGAGGGGCTGCAGGCGGTGTTCAAATCGGTGTTCCCGATTCAGGATTTCGCCGGAACGGCAATGCTCGAATTCGTCAAATACGAGTTCGAGGCACCGAAATTCGACGTCGACGAGTGCCGCCAGCGCGACCTGACTTTCGCCGCGCCGCTGAAGGTGACCTTGCGCCTGATCGTCTTCGATGTCGACGAGGACACGGGTGCCAAGTCGATCAAGGACATCAAGGAGCAGGACGTCTACATGGGCGACATGCCGCTCATGACGTCGAACGGCACGTTCATCGTCAACGGCACGGAGCGCGTGATCGTTTCGCAGATGCACCGTTCGCCGGGCGTCTTCTTCGACCATGACAAGGGCAAGTCCCATTCGTCCGGCAAGCTTCTGTTTGCCGCGCGCGTCATCCCCTATCGCGGATCGTGGCTCGACATCGAGTTCGATTCGAAGGACGTCGTGCATGCGCGCATCGACCGCCGCCGCAAGATTCCGGCGACCTCGCTGCTGATGGCGCTCGGCATGGACGGCGAGGAAATCCTCTCCACCTTCTACAATCAGCTGACCTACATCCGCGACGGCGACAGCTGGCGCGTGCCCTATTCGGCCGACCGTTTCCGCGGCCTGAAGGCGACGGCCGACCTGGTCGACGCCGACAGCGGCGAAGTGGTTGTCGAGGCCGGCAAGAAGATCACCGCGCGCCAGGCCAAGCAGCTTGCCGAGAAGGGCCTGAAGGCGATCCGCGCCACCGAGGACGATCTGCTCGGCAATTACCTGGCCGAGGACATCGTCAATCACGCGACGGGCGAGATCTTCCTCGAGGCCGGCGACGAGATCGACGAGAAGACGCTGAAAGTGCTGCTCGACACGGGCGAGCGCGAAGTGCATTTCCTCGACATCGACCACGTCAATATCGGCGGCTACATCCGCAACACGCTGGTGGCCGACAAGAACGAAACGCGCCAGGAAGCCTTGTTCGACATCTACCGGGTCATGCGTCCGGGCGAGCCGCCGACGCTGGAGACGGCGGAGGCGATGTTCCATTCGCTGTTCTTCGATTCGGAGCGCTACGACCTGTCGGCCGTCGGCCGCGTCAAGATGAACATGCGCCTCGAACTCGACTGCCCCGACACGGTGCGCGTCCTGCGCAAGGACGATATCGTCGCCGTGGTCAAGACGCTGGTCGAATTGCGCGACGGCAAGGGCGAGATCGACGACATCGACAATCTCGGCAACCGCCGCGTCCGCTCGGTCGGCGAGTTGATGGAAAACCAGTATCGTGTCGGCCTGCTGCGCATGGAGCGCGCCATCAAGGAGCGCATGTCGTCGATCGAGATCGACACCGTCATGCCGCAGGACCTGATCAACGCCAAGCCGGCGGCTGCCGCCGTGCGCGAGTTCTTCGGCTCCTCGCAGCTGTCGCAGTTCATGGATCAGACCAACCCGCTGTCGGAGATCACCCACAAGCGCCGCCTTTCGGCGCTTGGACCGGGCGGTCTCACCCGTGAAAGGGCCGGCTTCGAGGTGCGCGACGTCCATCCGACGCATTACGGCCGCATCTGCCCGATCGAGACGCCGGAAGGCCCGAACATCGGCCTGATCAACTCGCTTGCCACCTTCGCCCGGGTCAACAAATACGGCTTCATCGAAAGCCCGTATCGCAAGATCATCGACGGCAAGGTCACCCATGACGTGGTCTATCTGTCGGCCATGGAAGAGGCCAAGCACTACGTCGCCCAGGCCAATGCCGTGATCGGCAAGGATGGCGGCTTCACGGACGAATTCGTCATCTGCCGCCACTCCGGCGAGGTGATGATGGCGCCGCGCGAGAACGTCGATCTGATGGATGTCTCGCCGAAGCAGCTCGTGTCTGTTGCTGCCGCACTCATCCCGTTCCTGGAAAACGATGACGCCAACCGCGCTCTGATGGGCTCGAACATGCAGCGTCAGGCCGTGCCGCTGGTGCGTGCCGAAGCGCCGTTCGTCGGCACCGGCATGGAGCCGATCGTGGCGCGCGATTCAGGTGCCGCGATCGCCGCACGCCGCACCGGCGTGGTCGACCAGGTGGACGCGACGCGTATCGTCCTGCGTGCAACGGAAGACGTCGATGCCTCGCAGTCGGGCGTCGACATCTACCGGCTGATGAAGTTCCAGCGCTCGAACCAGAACACCTGCATCAACCAGCGTCCGCTGGTCCGGGTAGGCGACATCATCAACAAGGGCGACATCATCGCCGACGGCCCGTCGACGGATCTGGGCGATCTGGCGCTGGGCCGCAACGTGCTCGTCGCCTTCATGCCCTGGAACGGCTACAACTACGAGGATTCCATCCTCCTGTCCGAGCGCATCGTCCGCGATGACATCTTCACCTCGATCCATATCGAGGAGTTCGAGGTCATGGCGCGTGACACCAAGCTTGGGCCGGAGGAGATCACGCGCGACATTCCGAACGTCTCGGAAGAAGCGCTGAAGAACCTCGACGAAGCCGGCATCACCTATATCGGCGCCGAAGTGGCGCCGGGCGACATTCTGGTCGGCAAGATCACGCCGAAGGGCGAAAGCCCGATGACGCCGGAGGAGAAGCTCCTGCGCGCCATCTTCGGCGAAAAGGCCTCGGACGTCCGCGACACGTCCATGCGCATGCCGCCCGGGACCTACGGAACGGTCGTCGAGGTGCGCGTGTTCAACCGGCACGGCGTCGAGAAGGACGAGCGCGCCATGGCCATCGAGCGCGAGGAAATCGAGCGCCTGGCCAAGGACCGCGACGACGAGCAGTCGATCCTCGACCGCAACGTCTACGCGCGCCTGGCCGACATGCTCAGCGAAAAGCAGGCGATCGCCGGTCCGAAGGGCTACAAGAAGGGGGCTACCCTTTCGAGTGAGCTGCTCGCCGAGCATCCGCGTTCGCAATGGTGGCAGTTCGCCGTCGAGGACGAGAAGCAGCAGGAAGCGCTCGAGGCGTTGCGTGCGCAGTACGACGAATCCAAGAAGGCGCTCGAGCAGCGCTTCATGGACAAGGTCGAAAAGGTGCAGCGTGGCGACGAGATGCCGCCCGGCGTGATGAAGATGGTCAAGGTCTTCGTCGCCGTGAAGCGCAAGATGCAGCCCGGCGACAAGATGGCCGGCCGTCACGGCAACAAGGGTGTCGTGTCGCGCATCGTTCCGGTCGAGGACATGCCGTTCCTCGAGGATGGCCAGCATGTGGACATCGTGCTCAACCCGCTGGGTGTGCCGAGCCGCATGAATGTCGGCCAGATTCTGGAGACGCATCTGGGCTGGGCCTGCGCCGGCATGGGGCAGAAGATCGGTGACCTGATCGATGCCTACAAGGAGCAGGGCGACATCAAGCCGCTGCGTGCCACGATCGAATCGATCATTCCCGAGAATGATCGCAACGAACCGGTGCGCGACTATGATGACGACAGCGTCATTCGTCTCGGCGAGCAGATGCGGCGCGGCGTTTCCATCGCCACGCCGGTCTTCGACGGGGCGCATGAGGCGGATGTCAACGTCATGCTCGAACAGGCTGGCATGCACACCAGCGGGCAGGTGACGCTGTATGACGGACGCACGGGCGAATCCTTCGATCGCCAGGTGACCGTCGGCTACATCTACATGCTGAAACTGCACCATTTGGTGGACGACAAGATCCACGCCCGTTCGATCGGCCCGTACAGCCTCGTGACCCAGCAGCCGCTGGGCGGCAAGGCGCAGTTCGGCGGCCAGCGCTTCGGCGAGATGGAGGTCTGGGCCCTGGAAGCCTATGGTGCCGCCTACACGCTGCAGGAAATGCTGACCGTGAAGTCGGACGACGTGGCAGGCCGCACCAAGGTCTACGAAGCCATCGTGCGCGGCGACGACACGTTCGAAGCCGGCATCCCGGAGAGCTTCAACGTGCTCGTCAAGGAAATGCGTTCGCTCGGCCTCAACGTGGAGCTGGAAAACTCCCGCGTCGAGGAGACGCAGCAGGAGCGGCTTCCGGACGCGGCGGAGTAAGCATTCCGCGCGTCGCGGGTTTTCCCGCGGCGCGCGATTGTTGTCGCAAGGCAGCGCAGCGACCAAGCATTTAAACCGGTGGGATGAGCGGCGGCGAACCTTACCGAAGTTTGAAAAGGGACCACGCGTCCCGCAAAGGAGATCGGCATGAACCAAGAGGTCATGAATCTTTTCAATCCTCAGGCGCCGGCACAGACGTTCGATTCGATCCGGATTTCTCTGGCGTCCCCTGAGAAGATTCTGTCCTGGTCGTTCGGCGAGATCAAAAAGCCCGAGACGATCAACTACCGCACCTTCAAGCCGGAGCGTGACGGTCTGTTCTGCGCGCGCATTTTCGGTCCGATCAAGGACTATGAGTGCCTGTGCGGCAAATACAAGCGCATGAAGTACAAGGGCGTCATCTGCGAGAAGTGCGGCGTCGAGGTCACGCTGTCGCGCGTGCGCCGTGAGCGCATGGGCCATATCGAGCTGGCGGCACCCGTTGCCCACATCTGGTTCCTGAAGTCGCTGCCCTCGCGCATCGGCACGCTGCTCGACATGACGCTCAAGGATATCGAGCGCGTCCTGTATTTCGAGAACTACATCGTCACCGAGCCCGGCCTGACGGCGCTGAAGGAAAACCAGCTCCTCTCCGAGGAAGAGTACATCATCGCGGTCGACGAGTATGGCGAGGACCAGTTCACCGCCATGATCGGCGCCGAGGCGATCCATCATCTGCTGGAATCGATGGAGCTGGAATCGATCGCCGGCGACCTGCGTTCGGAACTCGCCTCCACCACGTCGGAGCTGAAGCAGAAGAAGCTCCTGAAGCGCCTCAAGGTGGTCGAGAACTTCATGGAATCCGGCAACCGGCCGGAGTGGATGATCATGAAGATCGTCCCGGTGATCCCGCCGGACCTGCGTCCGCTGGTGCCGCTCGACGGCGGCCGGTTCGCGACGTCGGATCTGAACGATCTGTACCGCCGCGTCATCAACCGCAACAACCGCCTCAAGCGGCTGATCGAGCTGCGCGCGCCGGGCATCATCATCCGCAACGAGAAGCGCATGCTGCAGGAGGCCGTCGACGCACTGTTCGACAATGGCCGCCGCGGCCGCGTCATCACGGGCGCCAACAAGCGCCCGCTGAAGTCGCTGTCGGACATGCTGAAGGGCAAGCAGGGCCGCTTCCGCCAGAACCTGCTCGGCAAGCGCGTCGACTATTCCGGCCGCTCGGTCATCGTGACCGGTCCGGAGCTGAAGCTGCACCAGTGCGGCCTGCCGAAGAAGATGGCGCTCGAACTGTTCAAGCCGTTCATCTACGCGCGCCTCGACGCGAAGGGTTATTCCTCGACCGTCAAGCAGGCGAAGAAGCTGGTCGAGAAGGAGAAGCCGGAAGTCTGGGATATCCTCGACGAGGTGATCCGCGAGCATCCGGTTCTTCTGAACCGCGCGCCGACGCTGCACCGTCTGGGCATTCAGGCGTTCGAGCCCATTCTGATCGAAGGCAAGGCGATCCAGCTTCACCCGCTGGTCTGCACGGCCTTCAACGCCGATTTCGACGGCGATCAGATGGCTGTTCACGTGCCGCTCTCGCTGGAAGCCCAGCTGGAAGCGCGCGTTTTGATGATGTCGACCAACAACATTCTGCACCCGGCCTCCGGCGCACCGATCATCGTGCCGTCGCAGGACATGGTTCTCGGACTCTACTACCTGTCCATCATGAACCAGAACGAGCCGGGCGAGGGGATGGCGTTCGCCGACATGGGCGAGTTGCACCATGCGCTCGAGAACAAGGTCGTCACGCTGCACACCAAGATCAAGGGCCGTTTCAAGACCGTCGATGCCGAGGGCAACCCGGTTTCGCAGATCCACGAGACGACGCCCGGCCGCATGATCGTCGGCGAACTTCTGCCGAAGAACCACAATGTGCCCTTCGACATCTGCAACCAGGAACTGACCAAGAAGAACATCTCCAAGATGATCGACACGGTCTACCGCCATTGCGGACAGAAGGAGACGGTCATTTTCTGTGACCGTGTCATGCAGCTCGGCTTCGGCCATGCCTGCCGGGCCGGCATTTCGTTCGGCAAGGACGACATGCTGATTCCCGATTCCAAGATCAAGCTGGTCGCCGAGACCGAGACCTTGGCCAAGGAATACGAGCAGCAGTACAATGACGGCCTGATCACGCAGGGCGAGAAGTACAACAAGGTCGTCGATGCCTGGGCGAAGTGCTCGGAGAAGGTCGCCGACGAGATGATGAAGCGCATCAAGGCGATCGAGTTCGACGACAATGGCCGTCAGAAGCCGATGAACTCGGTCTACATGATGTCGCATTCGGGCGCCCGTGGCTCGCCGACGCAGATGCGCCAGCTGGCCGGCATGCGCGGCCTGATGGCCCGTCCGGACGGTTCCATCATCGAGACGCCGATCATCTCGAACTTCAAGGAAGGCCTGACCGTGATGGAGTACTTCAACTCCACCCACGGCGCCCGCAAGGGGCTGGCCGACACCGCCTTGAAGACGGCCAATTCGGGTTACCTGACGCGCCGTCTGGTCGACGTCGCCCAGGATTGCATCGTCGTCATTCCCGATTGCGGCACGGAGACGGGCCTGACCATGCAGCCGATCGTCGATGCGGGCCAGGTGGTGGCCTCGATCGGCCAGCGTGTGCTCGGCCGCACGTCGCTCGACGATGTGGTCAACCCGGCCACCGACGAGGTGATCGTCGCCGCCGGTCGTCTGATCGACGAACGCGATGTGGAAGCGATCGAGAAGGCCGGCATCCAGACCGTGCGCATCCGCTCGGCGCTGACCTGTGAAGTGCGCAACGGCGTCTGCGCCGTCTGCTACGGCCGCGACCTGGCGCGCGGCACGCCCGTCAACATCGGCGAGGCTGTCGGCGTCATCGCCGCGCAGTCGATCGGCGAGCCGGGCACGCAGCTGACCATGCGTACCTTCCACATGGGCGGCACCGCGCAGGTGGTCGACCAGTCGTTCCTGGAAGCCTCGTTCGAAGGTACGGTGAAGATCCGCAACCGCAACGTGGTGCGCAACTCCGAGGGCGACCTGATGGTGATGGGCCGCAACATGGCGGTGCTGATCCATGACGAGAGCGGCGAGGAACGCGCCAGCCACCGCCTGACCTACGGCTCGCGGCTGTTCGTCGACGAGGGCGACAAGGTGAAGCGCGGCCAGCGCATCTCGGAGTGGGATCCATACACCCGCCCGATGCTGACCGAGATCGAGGGCACGGTTGCCTTCGAGGATCTGGTGGACGGCGTTTCCGTGCAGGAAACCGCCGACGAATCCACCGGCATCACCAAGCGCGAGGTCATCGACTGGCGTTCGACGCCGCGTGGCACGGACCTGAAGCCGGCCCTGACGATCCTCGATTCGAAGGGCAAGGTCGGCAAGCTCGCCCGCGGCGGCGACGCGCGCTTCCTGCTTTCGGTCGAGACCATCCTCTCGGTCGAGCCGGGCTCGAAGGTCAAGCCGGGCGACGTGGTTGCGCGTATCCCGACGGAAAGCGCCCGTACCAAGGACATCACGGGCGGTCTGCCGCGCGTGGCCGAACTGTTCGAGGCACGGCGTCCCAAGGATCACGCCATCATCGCCGAGATCGACGGCACGGTGCGGTTCGGTCGCGACTACAAGAACAAGCGCCGCATCATCATCGAGCCGCACGACGCGACCCTGGAACCGTCGGAATATCTCATTCCGAAGGGCAAGCCGTTCCATCTTCAGGATGGCGACCAGATCGAGAAGGGCGACTTCATCCTCGACGGAAACCCGGCGCCGCACGACATCCTGGCGATCAAGGGCGTGGAGGCTCTGGCGTCCTACCTGGTCAACGAAATCCAGGAGGTCTACCGGTTGCAGGGCGTGTTGATCAACGACAAGCACATCGAGGTGATCGTTCGCCAGATGCTGCAGAAGGTCGAGATCACCGCACAGGGCGATTCGACCTACATCCCTGGCGATCACGTCGATTCCGTCGAGTTCGATGAGATCAACGACCGCCTGGTGGAAGAGGGCAAGAAGCCTGCGGAAGGCCAGCCGGTGCTGCTTGGCATCACCAAGGCCTCGCTGCAGACGCCGTCCTTCATCTCGGCCGCCTCCTTCCAGGAGACGACACGCGTGCTCACCGAGGCGGCGGTTGCCGGCAAGATCGACACGCTGCAGGGGCTGAAGGAAAACGTCATCGTCGGCCGCCTGATCCCGGCCGGCACGGGTGGCGCGATGAGCCAGATCCGGCGCATTGCCCGTTCGCGCGACGAACTTATCCTCGACGAACGGCGCAAGTCGTCGGGCGTTGAAGTGGCCGATCCGATGATCGCCGACATGACGAGCGCCGCCGAGTAAACGGCGCTCGTAGGACGGAGTTTTGAGCCGCCGGGGTCCGCCCCGGCGGTTTTTCAATGGGGAAAGGGGCGCCGGCGCGCCGGGATCGGCCGTNGGGTCGGGGCCCGAGGGTGACGAATTGTGGCTGCGGAGGATGCTGATCGCCGACATGGAAGAGTGACGCCAGTCCTTCCTGCCGTCGTCATACCCGGCCACCGGGCCGGGTATCTATGCCGTGGCGGAGGTGAAGACGCGCCGGCGATAGCCTCGGGCAGTCCCCCGTCCTTCACTCCGGCTCTTCGAATGTGACGATGGCGATCTCTCCTTCGAGGGCGCCTTGCCAGGCCGACAGATGCGGTTCCTCGTCGGGTTCGCCCTGCATGTCGCCGATCTGGTCGAGCTCGGCTTCTGCGTAGCCTTCCTGGGCCAGCGCTTCGAGCGCCATGCGCACGGCGGTGTCGTCGTCGGGGGCGACAAGCATCACGTGGACGCCCTCGCTGTCGGCGCCTTTCTCGCGCCAGACGCGTCCCGTTATGATGATTACCGGCCTTTCGTCGGATTCGGTCATTGTGCTTCCTGATTCTTGCCGTCCGGCGATTGCCGACCGTCTTGGGGCGTGTTTTGCCATGCAGGCGACGCCAGGGACAGGTCGGGACGCATGATTTTCCGTCGATCGTGTGGGATTTTCAGCAATAATCGATCGACTGGGGCCGGGCAGGGGCTGTTCACCCGTCTCGCGCAAGATAATTGCCCGCACGGGGTTGACGCTTGGGCGGCGTGCGAGTAATACCCGCTTCATCCGAGCCGATGTGAGGCCACTCCGTTCAGGGCGACACGCCCCGAAGTAGGTCTCAAACAGGGTTCTTTTTGCGAGTGACAGAATTTGCGGCGCATGAAGCGGAAACGCTTCCTCTGCTTTTTGTCCGGGCAACACCGCTCTTTGCGGTTTGCGGCCCGGATTTATGCATGAGAACGCAGCCTGTCCTCAAGGCGGCCCTCGGGCTTGAGCTACGGAATTGGAAACAAGGGAAGGTCTTGATGCCTACCGTTAACCAGTTGATCCGCAAGCCGCGCATTGCGCCGGTGAAGCGAAATAAGGTTCCGGCCATGCAGGCCAACCCGCAGAAGCGGGGCGTTTGTACGCGCGTCTACACGACGACGCCGAAGAAGCCGAACTCGGCCATGCGCAAGGTGGCGAAGATTCGCCTTGCCAATGGTTTCGAGGTCATTGGTTACATCCCCGGTGAAGGCCACAACCTTCAGGAGCACTCCGTGGTGATGATCCGTGGCGGCCGCGTCAAGGATCTTCCCGGCGTGCGCTATCACATCATCCGTGGCGTGCTCGACACGCAGGGTGTGAAGAACCGCAAGCAGCGTCGTTCGAAATACGGCGCCAAGCGTCCGAAGTAGGGTTTTCCGGCTTCGGCGCTTTCATTTTGAGCCGGGCCTTGAAGGTAAGAGACGAGAAACATGTCCCGACGCCACCGCGCAGAGAAAAGAGAGATCAACCCGGATCCGAAATTCGGTGACACGGTTGTGACGAAATTCATGAACGCCATCATGCTCGACGGCAAGAAATCGGCTGCCGAGCGGATCGTCTATGGCGCGTTCGACCAGGTCAGCGACAAGACCAAGCAGGAGCCCGTTGGGGTTTTCCATCAGGCGCTCGACAATGTCGCGCCACACCTGGAAGTCCGTTCCCGCCGTGTCGGTGGCGCGACCTATCAGGTTCCGGTCGACGTTCGTCCGGAGCGCCGTCAGGCGCTGGCCATTCGCTGGCTCATCACTGCGGCGCGCAAGCGCAACGAGACGACGATGATCGATCGTCTGTCGGGTGAGTTGCTGGACGCGGCGAACAATCGCGGCACGGCCGTCAAGAAGCGCGAAGACACGCACAAGATGGCCGAGGCCAACCGCGCGTTCTCGCACTACCGCTGGTAGCCTGGAACGGATCGAAGAAGGTACACGACGATGTCCCGCGAATATAAGATCGAAGACTACCGCAACTTCGGTATCATGGCGCATATCGACGCCGGCAAGACGACGACCACCGAGCGCATCCTGTTCTACACCGGCAAGTCGCACAAGATCGGCGAAGTCCATGACGGCGCCGCGACGATGGACTGGATGGAGCAGGAGCAGGAGCGCGGCATCACGATCACGTCCGCCGCGACGACCACCTTCTGGGAAGGCCGCGATGGCAAGAAGCGCCGCTTCAACATCATCGATACGCCCGGCCACGTCGATTTCACGATCGAGGTCGAGCGCTCGTTGCGCGTTCTCGACGGCGCGATCGCGCTGCTCGATGCGAATGCCGGCGTGGAGCCGCAGACCGAGACCGTGTGGCGCCAGGCGGACAAGTATCATGTCCCGCGCATGATCTTCTGCAACAAGATGGACAAGATCGGCGCCGACTTCTATCGCTCGGCGGAGATGGTCAAGACCCGTCTTGGCGCGCAGGCCGTCGTCATGCAGCTGCCGATCGGCGCCGAGAGCGATTTCGCCGGCGTGATCGACCTGATCGAGATGAAGGCGCTGGTCTGGCAGTCGGAGAATCTGGGCGCAGCCTGGGACGTGGTCGAAATTCCGGCCGACCTGCAGGCGCGCGCCGAAGAATACCGCGAGAAGATGATCGAAGCCGCCGTCGAGATGGACGAAGGCGCGATGGAGCGTTACCTCGAAGGCGAAATGCCGGGTAACGACGAGATCCGCCAGCTCATCCGCAAGGGCACGATCGCCGTCAAGTTCTTCCCGATGTTCTGCGGCTCCGCCTTCAAGAACAAGGGTGTCCAGCCGCTGCTCGACGCCGTGGTCGACTTCCTGCCGTCGCCGATCGAAGTGCCGGCGATCAAGGGCATCGATCCGAAGACCGAAGGCGAAGTGACGCGCGTTTCTTCCGACGAAGAGCCGCTGTCGATGCTGGCGTTCAAGATCATGAACGATCCGTTCGTCGGCTCGCTGACCTTCTGCCGCATCTATTCCGGCGTGCTCAGCAAGGGTATCTCGCTGGCCAATACGGTGAAGGACAAGCGCGAGCGCATCGGCCGCATGCTGCAGATGCATTCGAATTCGCGTTCGGATCTCGAAGTGGCCTATGCCGGCGACATCGTCGCCCTGGCCGGCCTCAAGGAGACCACGACGGGCGACACGCTTTGCGATCCGCTGAAGCCGGTCATCCTGGAGCGCATGGAATTCCCCGAGCCGGTGATCCAGATCGCCATCGAGCCGAAGACCAAGGGCGACCAGGAAAAGATGGGCCTGGCGCTCAATCGCCTTGCTGCCGAGGACCCGTCCTTCCGCGTCAAGTCCGACGAGGAGTCGGGCCAGACGATCATCGCCGGCATGGGCGAGCTGCACCTCGACATCATCGTCGACCGCATGCGGCGCGAGTTCAAGGTCGAAGCCAATGTCGGCGCGCCGCAGGTGGCCTATCGCGAGACCATTACCCGCGAAGCCGAAATCGACTACACGCACAAGAAGCAGTCCGGCGGTTCGGGCCAGTTCGCCCGCGTCAAGATCGTCTTCGCGCCGAACCCGGATGGCGAGGATTTCGCCTTCGAATCGAAGGTCGTCGGCGGTTCCGTGCCGAAGGAGTACATTCCCGGTGTCCAGAAGGGCATCGAGAGCGTTCTGTCCTCTGGTCCGGTGGCTGGCTTCCCGATGCTCGGCGTCAAGGCGACGCTGATCGACGGCGCCTACCACGATGTGGACTCCTCGGTGCTCGCCTTCGAAATCGCCGCCCGTGCGGCGTTCCGTGAAGGCGCGCAGAAGGCCGGTGCCCAGCTGCTCGAGCCGATCATGAAGGTCGAGGTGGTGACGCCCGAGGATTATGTCGGCGACGTGATCGGCGACCTGAACTCGCGGCGCGGCCAGATCCAGGGCACGGAAGCCCGCGGCATCGCCACCGTGGTCAACGCGATGGTGCCGCTGGCCAACATGTTCAAATATGTGGACAGCCTGCGCTCGATGTCTCAGGGCCGCGCCCAGTACACGATGCAGTTCGATCACTATGAGCCGGTTCCCAGCGCCGTGGCGCAGGAAATCCAGAAGAAATACGCGTAATTCGCCCTCGGTCTCGCTGGCGCGGATTATCGGAAGTTGAAAAAGCCCGGACGGGCGCAAGGAATGGAGAGCTCACATGGCCAAAGGTAAATTTGAGCGTACGAA
>NZ_LFVY01000030.1 GCF_001050155.1 Nitratireductor soli | reverse complement strand
TCGGGAACATCTCAGGGGAGCAGGTCAGAACCAATATATCGCCAAACGGCAACTTGCGCCGCGATACACCATTGAAGATGTGCTCGCGCTGAGCAAATTTGGCAAGCAAGGCAAGTCTGGGTTTGAACCGAATCTTGCTTGTGTCCTGCTATTTGCCAAAGACCCGCGAGTGGTCATTCCGGGCGCATATATTCGGGTGCTTCGGTATGATGGTGTCGAGGAGCGCTTTGGCCGAAACCTCAATTCGGTATCCGATCGCATGTTTGAAGGCCCTCTGCCGAAGCAATTGGTTGATGCCGAGTTGTTTATCGAAACGCAGATCAGAAACTTCACTAGGCTCGGCAAGGACGGTCGCTTCGCAACCAACCCAGAGTACCCAAAAGAGGTTTGGCTTGAGGCGGTTGTGAACGCCGTCGTCCACCGCTCCTATAATCTTCGGCAGATGAACATCTTCGTGAAGATGTTTGAGGACAAGATTGTTGTGGAGTCTCCGGGCTCATTTATGCCGCCGACCACAGAGAACACGGTCTATGACGCACACAATCCCCGTAACCCGAATCTTATGTGGGGACTCTATTACTTCGACTTCGTACAGTGCGCGTTTGAAGGGACACGCCGCATGCGCGAGAGCATGCGGGAGGCGAGTTTGCCGGACCCAAAGTTTGTGCAAAAGCAGATTGGCACGTTCAGGGTAACTGTAACGCTCGAAAATGATGTGCAGCACCGAAAGTTATTTGTTCGCTCCGAGGCGGCAGCGGCAATCAACCCGGAAGTGTATGACTCGCTTACCGAAAGCGAAAAAATGATAGTCAACTATCTCGCGGAGCGCGTTCGGGTGAACGTAACCGACGCAGGATTGGTAATCGGCAAAGACTGGCGTGATACGAAGATCGCTCTTGATGGCTTGGAAATTAAAGGCGTTATAGCGCGCTCACCTGGAAAACCGCGTAGTAGACACCGCTTTTACTACCTCAAGCAAACAGCCAAACTTGCTTCAAGGGGATAATTCTCTGTCAAAGCTCTGATCGAGTATCCGAACACTCACTGAAAATCAAACGCCGACAACCCCGTCACCATCTCGTCCAGCCCCAATGGCCGCGTCACCGGCGGCTCAGCCCGCGCGAGACAGCCGGCGCGTTCGCACAGGCGGCAGGCGGGGCCGACGGGGGTCAGCGCATGGGTCGGCGCGGCGCCCGCCTTGCCCGGCGCGCCGGGGAGGGCCGCGCCATAGACGACGCTGTCGCGGAAGCCGAGGTCGCAGCCGATGAGCAGCGCCGTGCGACGCGGGCGCTCGGCAAACGCCCCCTGCGGCCCTTCCAGCGTGCGGGCGACGGTGAGGAACTCGGCGCCGTCGGGCATCTCAACGGCCTCGACCAGGATCTGCCCCGGCTGGGCGAAGGCGGCATGCACGGCGAGCTTTGGACAGCCGCCGCCGAAGCGGCTTTGCGGAAAGCCCTGCGTGCCGGCCTTGCGAAAGCGGTTGCCCGCATTGTCCACCTCGAGCATGAAGAAGGGCACGCCCGCCGCACCCGCGCGGCCGAGCGTCGTCAGCCGGTTGGCCGCCTGCTCGAAGGAGACGCCGAAGCGCGATTTCAACACGTCGATGTCGTAGCGCGCCCGCTCGGCCGCCGACAGGAACGGCTGATAGGGCATCATCAGCGCGTGCGCCGCATAGCGGCCAAGCTCGAAGCGGGCCAGCCGCCGCGCCTCGTTGCCGGAAAGTTTCAGCGCCTCGATCTCGCCGGCCACCGCCACCGCCATGCGCAGCAGGCACGCCTCCATGGCGATCTCGCGCAGCTGGTCGGCGGGCGACAGGCGCTCGGAGATGAACAGGCGCTGCGAATGCCGGTCGTAGCGGCGGCGCCAATTGGGCATGGCCGAGACCGGCAGGACGCGCACGACGATGCCGTGCTCGCGCTTCAGCCACGCCTTGATGGCGCCGGCCAGCTCGTCGCCCGGCTCCAGCAGCTTGTGGAAGGCGTCCGCCTCCTCCTCTATTACCGCGAAATGATTGGCGCGGCGCTCGAAGGTCTCGCGCACCTCGTCGATCGGCAGGCGGGCGGCCGAGATGGCCGTCGCGCGGCCCTCGCGCGCCAGCATCTCCGAAAGGTCCGACATGCGGTCGGCCTGCTCGCGATAGGCGCGGTAGAGCTTGACCAGGGCTGCCGCCGCATTGGGCGCCGCCTCCGCCACATCGACCAGCTCCTGCTCGCCCGGCAGTTCGCCGGCAAGCAGCGGGTCGGCAAACACCTCGCGCAGCGCTGCCAGCGAAAGCCCCGCCTCGCCCTGCAATTCGTCCGGATCGACCTTGTAGACCGAGGCGAGTTTTAGGATCAGCGGCACGGTCAGCGGGCGCTGGTTGCGCTCGATCAGGTTCAGGTAGGAGGGCGAGATGCCCAGCCCCTCGGCCATCGCCGTCTGGGTCAGCCCCTTGGCGTTGCGCACCCGCCTGATGCGCGCGCCGGCGAAAATCTTCTGATTGGCCACAATCGGACCCTCACGCCATCTATCGGTCAACAGCCTTGGAGATCGGATGTGCGCGTTCGATGCGCTTTCGACGCTCCGGCATGGATCCTCGGGTCAAGCCCGAGGATGACGAAGGTGAAGTGTATCTGTCTCAATCGCCGGCTTCGAAGATTGACCGCAACCTCTCCCCGTTCGTCATCCTCGGGCTTGACCCGAGGATCCATGCCTGAACGCTTCCACGCCGCGCGCACCCAACGCCGCTTTACACATCTTTACAAAACGACCGGCAAAAATCCAGCCCATGCGCTTTTACATTCTTTACTGATTTACAGATTTTCTATGTCAAGATCCAGACATCCTGACATGATTTTTTCCCCGTAATCGCTGAATTCCCTGCGATTTCGCTGCGGCGCAATGTAAACCTTGTAACGAGAAAGGGGCGCATATTCACCTCGCGCTCCCGCCCCAGAACAACACCAGTTTCCGCACGGAGGTCACAATGACGGATTTTTACAACCTCGTTCCCAGCGCAGCAGAAGGTCGCTTCGACGGCATCGAGCGTCCCTACAGCCCCGCCGACGTCGAGAGGCTGCGCGGCTCGGTCGCCATCCGCCACACGCTGGCCGAGGAAGGCGCCAACCGCCTGTGGAAGCTCATCCATGAGGAGGATTTCGTCAACGCGCTCGGCGCGCTTTCGGGCAACCAGGCGATGCAGCAGGTGCGCGCCGGGCTGAAGGCCATCTATCTGTCCGGCTGGCAGGTGGCGGCGGATGCCAACACGGCCTCGGCCATGTATCCCGACCAGTCGCTTTATCCGGCCAATGCCGGCCCCGAACTGGCAAAACGCATCAACCGCACCCTGCAGCGCGCCGACCAGATCGAGACGGCGGAAGGCAAGGGTCTGTCGGTCGACACATGGTTCGCGCCGATCGTCGCCGATGCGGAGGCCGGTTTCGGCGGCCCGCTCAACGCCTTCGAATTGATGAAGGCCTATATCGAGGCGGGGGCGGCCGGCGTCCATTTCGAGGATCAGCTGGCGTCGGAAAAGAAGTGCGGCCATCTGGGCGGCAAGGTGCTGATCCCGACCGCGGCGCATATCCGCAATTTGAACGCCGCGCGGCTTGCCGCCGATGTGATGGGCGTGCCGTCGCTGGTCATCTGCCGGACGGACGCGGAAGCGGCCAAGCTGCTCACCTCCGACATCGACGAGCGCGACCGGCCGTTCGTCGATTACGATGCCGGGCGCACGGTCGAGGGCTTCTACCAGGTGAAGAACGGGCTCGAGCCGTGCATTGCCCGCGCCGTCGCCTACGCGCCGCATGCCGATCTCATCTGGTGCGAGACGTCGAAGCCCGATCTCGACCAGGCGCGCCGCTTCGCCGAGGGCGTCCACAAGCATCATCCGGGCAAGCTGCTCGCCTATAATTGCTCGCCCTCGTTCAACTGGAAGAAGAATCTGGACGACGCGACCATCGCCAGGTTCCAGCGCGAGCTGGGCGCCATGGGCTACAAGTTCCAGTTCATCACGCTGGCCGGCTTCCACCAGCTCAATTACGGCATGTTCGAATTGGCGCGCGGCTACAAGGACCGGCAGATGGCGGCCTATTCGGAGTTGCAGGAGGCCGAGTTCGCCGCCGAAGCGAACGGCTACACCGCCACCAAGCACCAGCGCGAGGTCGGCACCGGCTATTTCGACGCCGTGTCGATGGCGATCACCGGCGGCCAGTCCTCGACCACCGCGATGAGCGAATCCACCGAGCACGACCAGTTCCGCCCGGCGGCGGAATAAGCAGGGCACACGCCCGGAAAGGAGAACGGATATGACACCGAAGACCCGCGTCAAGGAGCGCGCAGAAGAACAGTCGAGCGCCATGAGCGTCGACCAGCAGGCGATCATCCGCATGGTGGCCAATGATCTCCACCGCCTCAATCAGTCGGTGATGAAAGCGGTCGATTCGGGTGTCTCGGTCGAGCTCGTGCGCTCGGCGCGCCACCATGGCGGCGCCGGCAATTGGGGCGACCTTCTGGTGCCGGTCATCGTCACGAACAGGCTCGCCAGTTCCTGAACCAACAGCACGGCCTCCAGCCGAACGCCCGCGCGGTGGACCGCGCGGGCGTTTCATTATTGCGGGAACGTCACACTTCGGGACAGAAAAAATCAATAAAAGACTATGCAAATTCAATTGAAACGAGTGCAAAACGCGATTGCGCAGAATTCCCTCCCGGAATCCCCGCTATTCCGCTGTTTCTGACTCTTTTGTAACTTGACTTTTAGTCGTCCATTAAGAGTATGAGGTCAGATTACTCAACCGGGCATTGAAATCTGATCCTCTTAATTTCGGGCGGCTTAGCGATGACGAACATTCCTGCTTCCGGTGGAACAATAGTCGTGGAATACGGTTCCATGCCGGAAGAGTGCAGCGCCGACCTGTCCCAGGTTCTTGTCGTCGCGGCGTCGCCGATCAACCGCATCGTCCTGTCGCGCATCGCCCAGCGCGCCTGCCTGAAAGCCAGTGCGATGGAGCCAGGCGAGGCCACCCGCGCATTGACCGCGCCAGCGCGCGACAAGAGCCCGGGCATGGTGATCGTCGATGTCGATGCCAACACCTGCACCAATGGCGCATTGATCGATTGGCTGAGCGAGCAGCGCAGCGCCTCTCCGCGCCGATTGCCGCTGGTCATCGCCATCATCTCCACCTTCGAGGCCGGCAGCCTGCCGGCCATGCTGTTCGACGCAACCGTGGTTCGTCCGGTGACCCCCGAAACGCTGCAGCCCGTTATCGAACGGTTGATCGCCGGCGCCAAGGCATAGCTGGGCCTTTCCTTCCTTCGCGTGGCCCGTCTATACTCCGGCATCCGAAACAATCCCTGGTGATTGATGCCCGACAGGAAGAAGCTGACCCGTCCCGCCGGTCGCGGCAACGTGGTGCGCGCGCCGGCGTTTCTCAAGAATCTGCGCGGCGTGAAGGACTGGAAGCAGGCGACGTCCTGGCTCGAATGGCGCGGCATCGAGGACATCGAATGCATCACGCCCGACCAGGCGGGCGTGGCGCGCGGCAAGATGATGCCGTCGAAGAAATTCACCTCCAACACATCGCTGGCGCTTCCCTCCGCCGTCTTCATGACAACGATCTCGGGCGAGTATCCCGAAAGCGGCAACGGCTTCGTTTATCCGGAGGACGACGGCGATTTGAAACTGCTGCCGGACCTGTCGACGCTGACGTCCGTTCCGTGGGAGAGCGACCCGACGGCGCAGGTGATCTGCGACCTGGTGCATCAGGATGGCCGCGCGGTCGCGTTCAGCCCGCGCAACCTGCTCAAGCATGTCGTCGATGAATACGCCAGGCATGGGCTGAAACCCATCGTCGCGCCGGAAATCGAGTTCTACCTGGTGCACAAGAACCCCGATCCTGACTATCCACTGACCCCACCGGTCGGCCGGTCGGGCCGGCCCATTGGTGGCGGCCAGGGCTATTCCATCGCCGGCGTCAACGAGTTCGACGAGCTGATTGACGACATCTACCATTACTCCGAGGCCCAGGGCCTGGAGATCGACACGCTGATCCACGAGGAAGGCGCCGGCCAGCTCGAAATCAATCTGCGCCATGGCGACCCGGTGGAACTGGCCGACCAGGTGTTCATGTTCAAGCGGACGATCCGCGAGGCGGCGCTCAACCACGACACCTACGCCACCTTCATGGCCAAGCCGATCCAGGGCCAGCCGGGCTCGGCCATGCACATTCACCAGTCCGTCGTGTCGCTGAAGAAGGGCGACAACGTCTTTTCCGACGCGCAGGGCGAGGAAACCGATGTGTTCCGCCATTTCATCGGCGGGCTGCAGCGGCACATTCCAAGCGCGCTGATCATGCTGGCGCCCTATGTGAACTCCTACCGCCGGCTGACCCAGGGCACGTCCGTGCCGGTCAACACGCGCTGGGGCTACGACAACCGGACGACGGCCTTCCGCGTGCCGCGTTCCGACCCGGCCTCGCGGCGTGTCGAAAACCGTATCCCCTCGTCAGACGCCAATCCCTATCTGGCGCTCGCCGCTTCGCTGGCCTGCGGGCTGATCGGAATTCTGGAGAAGAGAAAGCCCGACGCACCGGCCGGCACGGCGGTCAATCAGGACGAGATCGAACTGCCGCGCGGCCTGCTGGAGGCCGTCGCCCTGTTCGAGAGCGACGAGGCTTTGACGCGGATCCTCGGCGCGCCCTTCATCTCCACCTTCGCAGCGATCAAGCGCGCCGAGTTCGAGACCTTCATGCAGGTCATCAGCCCGTGGGAGAGGGAATATCTGCTTTTGAACGTGTGAATGGTAGGGGAATGCGCGTGATGTGCCGTTGCAACGGTATCTCTCAGCTTCCTCGCCGGAAAGCAGCAGAGAAATCCTGATGTCCATCCACCAATCTCCTATCTCTCCCGGTCTGTCCTGGTATGAAGCGACCGTCGGCCCGCGAGCCGAATACGCGCCGCTGGATGGCGATCTCACCGTAGATGTGGCCATTGTCGGCGGCGGCTTCACCGGGCTTTCGGCGGCGGCGCATCTGGCCAGGACCGGCGTCAACGTTGCAGTGATCGAGGCGCATCGCTTCGGCGACGGCGCTTCCGGGCGCAATGGCGGCCAGCTCGGCACCGGTCAGCGGGCCTGGGCCGAGGAACTGGAGGAAGAACTCGGCTTCACCCGCGCCAAGGCGCTGTTCGATCTTGCCGAGGAAGCGAAGGCGCACCTCATCGATTTCGCCGCCATCAACGGCATCGAGATCGACTACCGGCCGGGCCAGATGTCGGTGGTGCACAAGAAGCGCTATCTCGACGATTACCGCCGTCATGCCGGGATCATGCGCGAGCGGTTCGCCTATCCGCATCTCAGCTTCATGGACGCTGACGAGACCGCGCAACGGCTCGGCTCCGACCGCTATTTCGGCGGCGTGCGCGATACGGGCACCGGTCACATCCACCCGCTGAAGCTGGTCATGGGCACGGCGCGCGTCGCCGGCGAGGCCGGCGCGCTTCTGTTCGAGAATACCAGGGCGACAGGCATCGCATCGCAGGGTGGCCGGGTGCGCATCGCCACCGCGCGTGGCACGATCACCGCACAAAAATGCCTGGTCGCCACGAATGCCTATGGCGGCGGGCTGGAACCGACAAGCGCCGCACATGTCATGCCGATCGGCTCGTTCATCGGCGCCACCCAGCCGCTGGGCGAAGACAGCCCGGTCTTGCCGGGCGGCGAGGCAGTCGATGATTCCCGCTTCGTCGTGCGCTATTTCCGCAAATCGCCAGATGGGCGATTGCTGTTCGGCGGGCGTGAAATCTATGCGCCCGGCGAGGACCAGGCGATCGAGACGCATATCCGCCGGCAGATCGTCGAGCTTTATCCCTCATTGAAGGATGTCGAAATCACCCATGCCTGGGGCGGCTATGTCGGCATCACGATGCCGAGAAAACCTTTCGTGCGTGAGGTGATGCCCAATGTCATCGCCGCCGCCGGCTATTCCGGCCATGGGGTGATGCTGGCGAATTTCATCGGCAAGCTCTATGCGGAAACCGTGAACGGCAATCGCGACCGGCTGAAGCTGTTCGAGGAGTTGAAGATACCGCCCTTCCCCGGCGGCCGGCTCCTGCGCCCGGCGCTGATGTTCCTGGCGCTCAACTGGTATGCGCTGCGCGACCGGATCTAACCTGTCGGCACAAAAACCGGAATCGGCTCACGCAAAGCGCCGTGCGCTCATTCAACCAGCTTCAGCGCTGTCTTCCATATAGCGTCGCGCGATCGCCGTGATGTTGTCGTCGGAGAAGCCCTCGGCGATCGCCGCGGCGTAGATGGCCCGCATCGCCTCGGCGGAAGGCACAGGCGCGGCCGCCGCCTCCGCGGAGCGACACAGCAGGCCGAAATCCTTGTGGACCAGATCGATCGGAAATTGCGGCGCCCATTGGCCCGCGAGCATCGCGTTCGCGCCGGCAAGCGTGGCCGGGCTGCAGACCGGCGTTTCACCGATGATCGATATCAGTTGGTTTGCATCCAAGCCTGCCTTCTGCGCGAAGCCGATCAACTCGGCCATGACCGCGAGTTGAGAGGCAAAAAGCCCGTTGACCATCAGTTTCAAGGCGCAGCCAGCGCCCTGTTCGCCGGCGCGGTGCAAGGCGCCGCCCATCGCCGCCAGCAGCGGCCTGACGGTTTCGAAGCTTGCGCTTGACCCGCCGACGAGAAAGCGGAGCGCGCCGGCTTCGGCCTGCGGTCGCGACCCGACGACGGGAGCGTCGATGAAATCGATGCCCCGGGCCCCTGCCGTCGCCGCCAGCTCCCGTGTCCATGGCAGGCTCAAGGTCGAACACTCGACGGCGAACGCACCCTTCTCCATGGCTGCCAGCGCGCCCTGTTTCTCATCCGTCCACACCACCCGTGACGCCGCATCGTCGCGCAGCATGGCGAAGACGATAGAGGCTCCGGCAACCGCCTCGCCCGGCGTAGCGGCAACCCGCGCGCCACGCGCCGAAAGCGGGGCGGCCCGTTCAGGCGTGCGGTTCCAGACGCTCGGTCTGTGGCCGGCGTCCAGAAGCCGCTCGACCATCCGCCCACCCATCGCGCCCAGGCCGAGAAAGCCGATCTTTTCCATCACGGCGCCTTGCCATTGCCGCCGGCATGAATCGGGTCCACGGCCTCGGCGACAGGCGCGACCCAGTTCAACGCGGGATCGCTCATGAAGTCTTCCTTCGGCGTGTGGGTCAGATGGTTCACATAGTTGGACAGCGTCTTGGTGGCGATGATCATCACCAGTTCGAGCAGGTTTGCCCTGGTGAAACCTGCCGCCAGGAAATCTTCGACGCGCGCATCGCCTGCCTGCCCGCGCTTGCGCACGACCGTTTCGGTGAAGTCGCGCAAGTTCTGGAGCCGCCGGTCGGCGATCTGCACGCCTTCACGCACCGCTCGGATAACCGCCTCGTCCAGCCCCGCCTGCCTGGCGAGGTAGGTGTGCCCAGCAACGCAGTACTCGCAGCCGTGAAAGGCGCTCACGGCGAGAAACACCAATTGCCGTTCGTCGAGCGGCAAGGGCGCGCGCCCGGCCAGAGAGAACAAGGCTTCATAGGCATCCAGCGCGACCGGGGATTCGGCGAGAATGCCATGCAGCTTCGGCACGAAACTCCAGGCTTCGACCACCGTCTTCAAGGTGCCGCGTGCGCCTGCCGGCGCCGATTCCAATGTGTGAGGGGCGAATGTGAGCATGACCCTGTCCTTCGCGATTGGTGGGAATTTGCCCTGAGGCATAGCGAGAGACTATTCCGGATCAATTTGCCGACACAGGCTTTGCATCGCACAAGACTAATGCATAAAGTGCGTTAATGGACCTCAATCTGCTTAAGCTCTTTGCCGACGTTGCCGCAGTCGGCTCGTTTGCAGCCGTGGCGCGAACCCGCGCGATGGATCCCTCCCTGGTTTCGCGGGGGATCGCCTCGCTCGAGCGCGAAGTCGGCGCGCGGCTCTTTCTCAGAACCACCCGGCGCGTGACGCTGAGCGAGGCGGGCGAAGCGTTCCTCGCCCGCATAGCGCCGCTGACCGAAGAGCTGGAACGCGCGGTCGCCGAAGCAGCCGATGCCCGCGTGCAACCGAAGGGCACGCTGCGCCTGACCGCCTCGGTGACTTTCGGACAAACGCGGATCGTCCCGCTGCTGCCGGCTTTCCGGCGGCGCTATCCCGACCTGTCGCTCGAATGCATCTTCACCGACAGCAATCTGGATCTCGTTGCCGAACGCATCGACCTGGCCGTGCGGCTGGCACCGGCCATCGGCGGCGACCTGATCGCCGTCAAGCTGGTCGATACGCACTACCGCGTGGTGGCGGCGCCGGACTATCTGGAACGCGCGCCATCGCTGGCAAAGCTCGAGGACCTGTCGGCGCATTCCTGCCTGCTTTTCAATCTGCGGGCCTATCGCTCGCGCTGGCGGTTTCGCGACGGGCATGGCGATGTCGTGGAGGTGCCGATCCGCGGCGACATCACGCTCTCTCCGGCCGGCAGCGTGCGCGACGCCGCGCTTTCCGGCCTGGGACCGGCCCTCCTGCCCGACTGGCTTGTCGACGGCGACATTGCGGCGGGTCGCCTGATGCGGCTCTTTCCCGAGCATGAAGCGACGGCGACCACCTTCGAGACCGCCGCTTTCCTGATCTATCCGAGCCGCTCTTTCCTGCCGCGCAAGGTGCGGGTCATGATCGATTTTCTGCAGCAGTCCTTCAAGGACGCTTAAAGGGGCCAGAAGAACAGGATCGCCGGCACGGACACGGCGATGATGAGGATTTCGAGCGGCAGTCCCATGCGCCAGTAATCGCCGAAGCGATAGCCGCCGGGACCCATGATGATGGTGTTGTTCTTGTGGCCGATGGGCGTCAGGAAGGCGCAGGAGGCGGCGACGGCAACGGCCATCAGGAACGGGTCGGGAGAGACCTCCAGCCCTTGCGCGATGGACAATCCCACCGGGGCGGCGATCAGCGCCGTCGCCACATTGTTCAGGAAGTCCGACAGCGTCATGGTGACGATCATCAGGATCGTCAGGATCGCCCAGGCGGGCAGAGCGTCGGTCAGCGACAGGATCTGGTCGGCGATCAGCTTGGTGCCGCCGGTTTCCTCCAGCGCCAGGCCGAGCGGAATGAGCGACGCCAGGAGCACGATGACCGGCCACTCGACCGATTCATAGACCTCGCGGGCGCTGACCACGTTGAACAGCGCGTATAGGGCGACAGCCCCGGCGAGCGCCACGGCAAGCGGCACGAGGCCCATGACGGAGGTTGTCACGGCGGCGGCGAAAACCCCGACGGCGAACAGCGCCTTGCCGCGCTGGATCACGGTGTGGCTCTTCTCGGCGATCGGCAGGATGCCCAGCCAGTCGGCCGCATCCATCACACGGCTTTCCGGCCCCAGAAGCAGCACCACGTCGCCGGGCTTGATGGCCAATTTGCGCACCCGCTCGCGGAACCGCCTGCCCTGGCGCGAGACGCCGAGCAACGTCACGCCGCGCCGGTAGAGCAGCCGGAGGTCGAGCGCCGTGCGGCCGACCATCCGTGCGCCGTCCGGCACGATCGCCTCGACCAGAAGCAGCGACTGGCCGCGGATGCCGCCATGGTCCGCAGTCCCCGGCGCATCGAGCCCGGCCGCGCCGATGAAGGCCTCGATCGATTTCGGATCGCCCTCGAGGATCAGATGATCGCTCTTGCGCACCTCCTCGCTCGCGGCAAAGCCCGGCAGGCGCTTGCCGCGCCGCACCAGGCCGAGAATGGTGACGTCGTGCTCGTCGGCCAGCGGATAGAGTTCATTGACCGGCTTGCCGATGGCTTTCGACTTGTCCTTCACACCCGTTTCGGCGACGAACAGGCCAGCGTCCTCGCCTTCGCCAAGGGCCGCCTGGCCCGTGTCGGGAATAAGGCGCCAGCCTAAGAAGGCGACGAAGACAATGCCCACCGCCGCGCAAACCAGGCCGACCGGGGAAAAGTCGAACATCGAGAAAGGCTCGCCCAGCGCCCGGTCGCGAAACTCGGCGATGACGATGTTGGGCGGCGTGCCGATCAACGTGATCATGCCGCCGAGGATGGTGGCGAAGGAGAGTGGCATCAGCGAGCGGGAGACCGGCCGCTTGGCCTTCCGCGCCGCCTCGATGTCCAGCGTCATCAGCATGACCAGTGCGGCGACGTTGTTGATGACGGCGGAGAGCCCGGCGCCGATGACCGACATGAAGCCGATATGCGTCGACAGCGAGCGTCCCGATGACAGAACGAAGCGGGCGATCAGTTCCACCGCGCCGGCATTCATCATGGCGCGTGAGACGATCAGCACCAGGGCGATGATGACCACGGCCTCGTGGCCAAAGCCGATGAAGGCGTCATGCGCTTCGACCACGCCGGCGACCACGGCGATGATCAGGGCGGCGAAAGCGACAAGATCATAGCGGATTCGACCCCAGACCAGAAACGCGAACACAACCCCGAGAAGACAAAAAAGGAAAATCTGCTCATAGGTCATGCGGTCGTGTCCCTCTCTTGAACCCGCCGGCTCTCGCGTTGAGCCGTCTGTCTAAATTGGGCAATTCCGGGAGAGCCGCCGGGTTCCTTCGGCTCCGGAATTGTTTCGAAGCAGGATCGGTAAGGGCGGTCAGATGCAGCGTCCGCCATCCACTTCCAGCGCCACGCCGGTGATGAACTCCGCTTCGCTGGAGGCGAGCCAGAGCGCCGCATTGGCGATGTCGAGCGGCGTCGACAGGCGGCCGAGCGGGATCGAGGCGCGGAACTGGGCGCGCTTTTCCGGCGTGTCTTCGCCCATGAACTGGCCGAGCATGCCGGTCTCGCCGGCCACCGGGCACAGGCAATTGACGCGAATGTTCTTCGGCGCGAGCTCGACGGCCATGGATTTGGTCGCCGTGATCGCCCAGCCCTTCGAGGCATTGTACCAGGTGAGACCCGGGCGCGGCCTCAGCCCGGCCGTCGAGGCGGTGGTGATGATCGAGCCGCCGCCCTGCTTTTCCATGATCGGCACGACGGCGAGCGCGGCGTGATAGATCGCCTTCATGTTGACCGCCGTGATGAGATCGAAGGTTTCCTCATCGACCTCCAGCATGTCGCCATTGCGGTGCGTGTAACCGGCATTGTTGACCATGATGTCGAGGCGGCCATGCGCCTGCATCGCCGCTTCGACCATGGCATCGACATCGGCCTTCATCGAGACATCGGCGGTCACCGGCAAGGCGGCCTCGCCGATTTCGGCGGCGATGCGCGCAGCCCCCTTCGCGTTCAGATCGGCGACGATGATTTTCGCGCCTTCCTCGGCGAAGCGCTTCGCCATTCCCGCGCCAAAACCGGACGCCGCGCCGGTGATGACGGCGACCTTGCCTTCAAGTCGAGCCATTCTTGAATTTCCTGTTAGCCGTGATTGAATACGATGGTTTTCGTGGCGGACATGTCGAACAGGGCTTCAAAGCCCTTCTCGCGTCCATGGCCGGATTTCTTGAACCCGCCAAATGGCAATTCTATGCCGCCGCCGGCGCCATAGCCATTGACGAAGACCTGGCCGGCGCGCACGCGCTTGGCGACGCGGTGCTGGCGGGCGCCGTCGCGCGTCCACACGCCGGCCACCAGGCCGAATTCCGTGCCGTTGGCGAGGCGAATTGCATCGGCCTCGTCGGTGAAGGGCAGAAGCGCCAGGACCGGGCCGAACACCTCGTCCTGCGCCAGCGCCGCATTGGGATCGACAGCGCCGAACAAGACCGGCGGATGATAATAGCCGCCCTCAGGCGCATCGGCATGCACGCTGCCTCGCGCCAGAAGCGGGATGCCCGCCTCCTCAGCCGCCTGGACAAAGCCGGCGACGCGGTCGCGCTGCGCCCGGTTGATCAACGGGCCGATGTCGAGATCGGCGTCATGCGGGCCGGCGACCAGCTTCGAGAAACGTTCGGCCAATCCGGCCGCCACCTGTTCATAGGCCGGCTTCTCGATCAGGACGCGGCTGCCCGCCGAGCAGGTCTGCCCGCCATTCTGGATGATCGCATTGACGAGGACGGGCAGTGCCGCCTCGATATCGGCGTCGGCGAAGACGATCTGCGGTGACTTGCCGCCAAGCTCCATCGTCACGCCGCGATTGTTGACGGCGGCGGCCTGCTGGATCGCCGTGCCGGTCATCGGCGAGCCGGTGAAGGTGACGTAGTCGACCAGCGGATGCGCCGAAAGCGCGGCGCCCGCCGTGCGGCCATAGCCGGTGACGACGTTGAACACGCCTGCGGGAACGCCCGCCTCCAGCGCCAGTTCGGCGATGCGCAGCGTCGTCAGCGAGGCGTCCTCGGCCGGCTTGATGACCAGCGTGTTGCCCATGGCGAGCGCGGCGCCGACGACGCGCGCCAGAATCTGCAGCGGATAGTTCCACGGCGTGATGCCGACAACGACGCCATGCGGCTCGCGCAGCGTCAGCGCCGTGTAGCCGTCGAGGAACGGGATCGTGTCGCCGTGAATCTTGTCGGCCGCCCCGCCGTAGAACTCGTAATAGCGCATGGTGGCGGTGACATCCGCCTTGCCCTGGCGGATCGGCTTGCCGGTGTCGCGCGATTCCAGCGCGGCGAGTTCCTCGCCATTCTTCTCGACCAGTTGGAACAGGCGCGTCAGGCAGCGGCCGCGCTCGACAGCCGGCATGCGGCTCCACGGTCCCTCGTCGAAAGCGCGCCGCGCGGCCTTCACCGCCAGATCCACATCGGCGGCGTTCGCCGAGGGGATCGAGGCAAAAACCTTGCCGTCCGACGGCGATGCCACGTCAATGCGCTCGCCCGAAAGCGAATCGACCGAGCGCCCGTCAATGAACTGCATGAAAGCGCGGCCCTCGGCCACGCTGCGCGAAAAATGGGTGCCCATTCCCTGCCGCTCCGGTTTGTATTCTGTGCGTGCGAGCTTATGCTCTCGGATAGAGCCATGGGAAACCCTCCATGCATCGCCCTGTCAAGGCACAAATGCCGATGCGGCATTGGCGCAGCCGCCTTTGCGGCATGGCGCAGCCGCCGCCTCCATCATTCGGAAGCATTCCCATCTGGCTTTCTTAAATCGATTAGACTATAGGATCGGCAGACAGCATTCGAGGCAAGCGGAGCGACGATGACCAGCCAGACAATTCCGGTCGAGCCCTTTGATCTTGTGGTGTTCGGCGCCACGGGAGACCTCTCCGAGCGCAAGCTGCTGCCGGCGCTCTACCAGCGCCAGCGCGCCGGTCAGTTCAGTGGCCCGACGCGCATCATCGGCTCATCACGGACGAAACTTTCCGGAGAGGAGTTCCGCACCTTCGCCGAAAAGGCGATCCGCGAACATGTTGCCAAGGGCGACATCGAACCGGACGAGCTGGACCATTTCCTGGCCCGCCTGTCCTATGTGCCGGCCGACGCCAAATCCGGTGACGGCTTCGCCGACCTGAAAACGGAGATCGGCGACAGCGACAGCGTGCGCGCCTTCTACATGGCCGTCGCGCCGGGCCTGTTCGACGACATCGTCGAGCAGATCGCCAAGCACGACCTGTCGAACGACACGGCGCGGGTGATCGTCGAGAAGCCGATAGGCCGTTCGCTCTCCTCGGCGAAGGAATTGAACGACGCCATCGGCCGGGTGTTCGCCGAGCAGAACGTCTTCCGCATCGACCACTATCTGGGCAAGGAAACGGTGCAGAACCTGATGGCGCTGCGCTTCGCCAACGCGCTGTACGAGCCGTTGTGGAACTCGGCGCATATCGACCATGTGCAGATCACGGTGGCCGAATCCGTCGGGCTGGAAGGCCGCGCCGGCTATTACGACAAGGCCGGCGCGCTGCGCGACATGGTGCAGAACCACATGCTGCAGCTCCTCTGCCTGGTCGCCATGGAGGCGCCGGCCTCGATGGACGCCGACACGGTGCGCGACGAAAAGCTGAAGGTGTTGCGGGCGCTGAAACCGGTCGACGCGGCCCACGCGGAGAAGATCACCGTGCGCGGGCAATATCGCGCCGGCGCCTCGAATGGCGGTGCGGTCAAGGGCTACGCGCAGGAGCTCGACAGCGGCGCCAGCGACACGGAAACCTTCGTCGCCATCAAGGCGGAGATCGAGAACTGGCGCTGGGCCGGCGTGCCGTTGTACCTGCGCACCGGCAAGCGGCTGGCCGAGCGCGTCTCGGAAATCGTCATCGAGTTCAAGCCGATCCCGCATTCGATCTTCGGCGAAGGCGCCGGCAAGGTGTTCGCCAACCAGCTCGTCATCCGCCTGCAGCCCGACGAGGGCGTCAAGCAGTGGATCATGATCAAGGATCCCGGCCCCGGCGGCATGCGGCTGCGCCATGTGCCGCTCGACATGAGCTTCGCCGAATCCTTCGACGTGCGCAATCCGGACGCCTATGAGCGGCTGATCATGGACGTCATCCGTGGCAACCAGACGCTGTTCATGCGGCGGGACGAGGTGGAAGCCGCATGGCGCTGGATCGACCCTATCCTGGCGGCCTGGGAAGAGGGCCGGCAGCCGGTGCAAGGTTACACGGCGGGCACGTGGGGACCCTCGGCCTCGATCGCCCTGATCGAGCGCGACGGGCGCACCTGGCACGAGAGCATCTGACGATGACCGATCCCGCCTGGCATGAATTCGCCTCGCCTTCCGATCTCGCCGAAGCCCTTGCCGAAGCGGTGGCGGGACAATTGCAGGCGGCCGTGGAAGCCAACGGGCGCGCCACCATCGCCGTTTCCGGCGGCCGCACGCCGGCGCTCTTCTTCGATCGGCTTTCCTGCCGCGACATTGCCTGGGACAAGGTGACCGTCACGCTGGTCGACGAGCGCTTCGTACCGAACGATTCGCCGCGCTCCAACGCGCGCCTCGTCGCCCGTCACCTTTTGCAGAACGAGGCGGCGCGGGCCGATTTCATCGGTCTCTACAGCACGGCCGAGAATGCCGAGGCAGCAGCGAAGGACGCAAGCGCCGCCCTTGCCCGCCTCGCCTGGCCGCTCGACGTGGCGGTGCTGGGCATGGGGGCCGACCTGCACACCGCCTCGTTTTTTCCCGACGCGGCCGGCATCGAGACCCTTCTGCAGGCGACGGACGGTCCGGCCGTCCTGCCCGTGCATGCGCGCAGCGCAGGCGAGCCGCGCCTGACCTTGTCCATGCAGCGCCTTGCCGCGGCGCGCCTGCTGGCGCTGCACATCGAGGGGAGAGACAAGAAAGAGACGCTGGAAGCAGCGCTGACCATGCCGCCCGGACCGGCCTCGCCCATTCGCGCCGTGCTGATGGCGGCGCACAACCCGGCCCATATCTATTGGGCTCCCTCGCACCGCTAGACCGGTTCATCGTTTCGTGGAAACGTTGCTCCGCTCCATCTCATTGTTTTCCGCATTTGTGCGGACGCCAGGTGATGCCACCTGACTGCAAAATGCTATAGACAGGACGCCATGCCATGACCGCAAGACCTGAAATCGAAGCCGTCACAGCCCGTATCCGCGAGCGCTCGCGCGCCAGCCGCGAGACCTATCTCGGCCGCCTCGACGAGGCTGCCGGACAAGCCGTCCACCGCTCCGTCCTGTCGTGCGGAAACCTGGCGCACGGCTTTGCCGCCTGCGGCCCGACCGACAAGGCGGCCCTTGCCGGCGACCGGGTGGCGAACATCGGCATCATCACCGCCTACAACGACATGCTGTCGGCGCATCAGCCCTTCGAGCCGTTTCCGAACCTGATCAAGGAGGCGGCGCGCGAAGCCGGCGGCGTGGCGCAGGTGGCGGGCGGCGTGCCGGCCATGTGCGACGGCGTCACCCAGGGCCAGCCCGGCATGGAATTGTCACTGTTTTCGCGCGACGTGATCGCCATGTCGGCGGCGATCGGCCTGTCGCACAACATGTTCGACGCCGCCGTCTATCTCGGCGTGTGCGACAAGATTGTGCCGGGCCTCGTCACCGCCGCGCTGACCTTCGGCCATCTGCCGGCGATCTTCATTCCTGCCGGCCCGATGACCTCCGGCCTGCCGAATGACGAAAAGGCGCGCATCCGCCAGCTCTACGCCGAGGGCAAGGTGGACCGCGCGGCGCTGCTCGAGGCCGAATCGAAATCCTATCATGGGCCGGGCACCTGCACCTTCTACGGCACAGCCAATTCCAACCAGATGCTGATGGAGATCATGGGCCTGCACACGCCGGGCTCCTCCTTCATCAACCCCAACACGCCGCTGCGCGACGCCTTGACGAAAGAGGCCGCCAAGCGGGCGCTGGCCATCACCGCGCTCGGCAACGATTATACACCGGCCGGCCGGATGATCGACGAACGCTCCATCGTCAACGGCGTGGTCGGCCTCAACGCCACCGGTGGTTCGACCAACCACACCATGCACCTGATCACCATGGCGGCGGCGGCCGGCATCCAATTGACCTGGAACGACATCGCCGAAATCTCCGAGCATGTGCCGCTGATCGCCCGCGTCTATCCGAACGGGCTGGCGGACGTGAACCATTTCCACGCCGCCGGCGGCATGGGCTTCCTGATCCGCGAACTGCTCGACGATGGATATCTGCACGAGGATGTGCGCACCGTCTGGGGCGAGGGCCTGCGCCCCTATGCGATCGAGGCCAAGCTTGCCGACGACGGCACGGTGGCACGCCTGCCGGCACCCGCCGCCAGCGGCGACGCAAAGGTGTTGGCCACCGCCGCCAAGCCTTTCCAGACGTCGGGCGGCCTGAAGGTTCTTTCCGGCAATCTGGGCAGGTCGATCATCAAGGTCTCGGCGGTCAAACCGGAGCACCGAGTGATCGAGGCTCCCGCTTTGATCTTCCATTCGCAGGAGGAGATGCAGGCCGCCTTCAAGGCCGGCCGGCTCGAGCGCGATTTCATCGCCGTCATCCGCTTCCAGGGGCCCAAGGCCAACGGCATGCCGGAGCTGCACAAGCTGACCCCGGCGCTCGGTGTCCTGCAGGATCGCGGCTACCGGATCGCGCTGGTCACCGACGGGCGCATGTCCGGTGCCTCCGGCAAGGTGCCGGCGGCGATCCACGTGACGCCCGAGGCGCTCGACGGCGGCATGATCGGCAAGCTGCGCGAAGGCGATCTCATGCGGCTCGATGCGGAGAAGGGCACGCTGGAGGCGCTGGTGGACGATGCGGAGCTGGCGGCGCGCGACAGCGCCGAGGCGGACCTTTCCGGAAACCAGTACGGCATGGGACGCGAGCTGTTCGCCGGCTTCCGGGCACTGGCCGGCCGGGCGGACCAGGGCGCGGCGGTGTTTTAGTTCTACAGTTGCGATTTANCCGGGCATCTCCCCCTCAAGGGGGGAGATTATCTCTTCGTCGACGTTTCGCCTGATTTTTCGAGGTCGAAGATTGGTGAAATCGGCCATGACAGCCAATCTCCCCACCTGAGGGGGAGATGCCCGGCAGGGCAGAGGGGGGCGCGAAGGGACGCCGTGGTAAATCGCAACTGCAATCTTAGAGCAAAACAACAACTGCAGAAGTAGGCTGCGTGTTCGCACCATAAGGTGGCCCATTTCACCCAGCCTCTCCAGGCTTGTTCCGCTTCCAAAACCATTTGTTCCCAAGTATGGTCGCCGCAAGATCGGCGAAAGCCGGTCCCGGGGCGTGGAAACCCCTTACACAGCGGCCGGTGTCGGCCGCAATGACACC